>DATJAY010000031.1 GCA_035515795.1 Candidatus Acidiferrales bacterium
TTTGCGTACGCGTACCAGTTGCTTATGGATTGGTCGTCATCGACTCTGAAACAAACCCCGCCGATCTTCTGATCGTCCGGTACAGGATACCCGCTTGCGGTGGATTGCCCATATGCACTGTCCAATGCAAAACCGCCCACCATAGATCCCCATATAGCCCATGCGAGCAACAGAAATAAGTTCTTACTCCGTACCAGTCTCATTGACACGATTTATCTCCTCAATGCGTTTCCAAGATGTCAACACAGTCCTTGATAAGCTCTCCAAAACCCAGCCAACAACTTCATCATTTTCGGCTCCCTAACTTTCCCGCACCAGACCGTAAAATCGCATCGCTCTAACCAAATTCCATTAATTATATCGGTTCAATCGTTCATAGTCAAGTACGTCCCCGGGCCAAATCTTCCAGCATTTCAAGATATGCTTTCCCCTGATTCTCCCAACTATATCGATTGGAAAACTTCTTAACATTAGAGGAAATCGAGGCTCTAAGGTCACAGTTAATGACAAGTTCTTCCAGTTTCTTTCGTAAATCATCTTCATCGTCAGCATCATAATACTGTACCATAGCGTCATCAAAATACCGTTCGATTATAGGAAGGCGAGGAACTATGGCTGGAATTCCCAGCGCAGCTAATTCGAGAAGCTTGGTCGGCATTGCCAAATCAGCATAATATTTCCTGTTAACCAAGGGCACCACGCCGATATCGGATTGCTCTACCTCTCTCTTTATGTCTTCGATGGGAAGCATCCCATGCAGAAATACTATTGGCGAAAGTCTACTACTCCGCACCATAGTATTCAGGGTCTCAAAGTCGGGGCCGTCGCCAAAAACATCAAATCGAATTTTTCTTCCGTTTGCGGACAACCTGCTGATCGCCCTAATGACCGATGAAATATTGTACCATGGTGCCACGATACCGTGATAACTGATGAGGGTCAAGTCAGGACGGAGATGCCCTCCGCGTCCAACAGGTCTGAACAAAGCATCGTCTGCCACATTCATTACAATGGTAATATTTTTCCTCCCGGTTCGAGATTCGATAACTTCCTTTACGGGATCGCTGACTGTCATGACCTTATTTGAAAGTGCAATGCTGATTTTCTCCAGCCATTTTGTGACCCAAACTACCATGCTTCCTTCTTCAAGCCCCCACCTGTTCATGAATAACTCAGGTACTATTTCGTGCATATCCAGAACGATCTTTACACCCAAAAGCTTGGGGAAAAAACCTGCGAAGACAATGTAGTCAGGGGGATTATGGAACTGCAGTACTTCATACCTGTTGCGAATGCATCGAACGGCCAATATGAACGAAGCGTAGGAAATGAACATAAAGTATTCCAACAGGTAGATAAGAACGGGAGCGCCTCGATGTCTTCTTACACCTAACCTCGTCACGTTTACTCCGCCAACGTTTTCTCTCTTTATCTCACTCTTATTCCGGAGACAAAGAACGTCGACGGCGACACCATTCCGAACAAGCAATTCCGATTCCCTCTTGACCCTCGCGTCGCTCGGATAATAAGAGTGCACGACCATACACATTCTTTTGGGAAGATTTTTCTCGTTCATCTCATGTTCTCTAAACAGGAAATTTCTCCAACTGCGTTGTATCAAAAGATCTTGGATTCACTGTTGCAAATGATATACTTAAAATGTTCCATTAGTTTCGCATCGACAATGACATTTTCCGGGTGGAACAACAAAACGACGTCGCGTGTTCTAGCTTCATTTACAAGCCACTCGATGGTAAAACTCTTCGTATCCCGCCAGTGTGGTTCCAGCCAGAACGCCGAAGGGAAAAATAGAATCGAGTCTCCGTAATGTCGCGGCAAGATCGTTGGATCCTCTAAGTTCCCCATGAAGATCTTCATACCGGATTTTTCAGCCCAGGATAAATACTTCTCCGGCTCATAAGGAGCATAATGGTGCAGGCCATACTTATGCACCCCGGAGCCGTGTTTGGAGAAGGTACTCACCTTGCAACCCAAATGCCATTCCAGCAAGCGCAACTCGTTTTGAAAATTCTCAAAAGATCTGGAGTTCTCGAGATGCAGGCCTGCCACGTGTCCGCCAGCCTCAATCAATCTCATCACCGCACCGGAGGGAAGCGTACATCTCCTGAAAAACACATAGGATCTCAGGCCGGAATCGTTGAGAAGATTTAGGATTAATTCGAGGTCGTGCAGATATCCTAATTGTCTCACGGCGGGGAAATAGAAATCTGAGCCGATCCGGCTCATAACGTGACTGCTCAGACTGCGTCTGCCGTAAGGCCTGTCCACATCGATTCTCAGGATCAGAGACATACGGTCTCTCTCCGATGCAATTGGGACAAGTTTGCAGACAAGAGGATTTTTTTCACATTGCGCCTTTTAGTCGTGGGTTCTTTCTTGCTCTCAGCTTTTCAAACACTTTCCACACACTGCCAAGAAACGCAGGTGAGAACATCTCCACAGATGTGTAAGTCTTCTCTATCCCGCCGAATCCTTTCTTGAAATGAGCTATCGACGGAGTGTTAGTGCCACCCAGGTCATACCAGTGTATACCGGAGGCTTTCGCCCACTTTATCACCTGCCACTGCAGAACATTATTTGGCCGCAGCCTGTTGAATTGGGCATCCGAAACTCCATCCCAGTACAGACATGTTTCGGCATACTTCAGCAGGACTGCCGCCGCGATCATTGCACCCTCATACTTCACTGAGAAGAGAGCGTAGTATTCCTTTGGGAAAGAGGAAAAGAAACTTTCCATCAACGTGCTCGATGTGGACTGGTCCATTCCCTGAAGAGTGTAAAGTCTGCTGCGGAGACCAAGGTATTGGTTCACCGATTTGTCATCGATGTCGAATGAAACTTCGAGTCCGTTCTTTTCTCCCTGCCTTAGCTGGTTTCTTGTCTTGCCATCCATCTTCTTCAGGATCGTGTCGAGATCTTCGCTCAGATCTATAACTGAGGTCATACGCGTCTTCACTCGAAAATGATTATGAGTGACGACGGTGTCGGGAAGGAAGAAGGACAGCGTCAGCGTCGCCATTCTCACTCCTTGTGCCGAACAATACTGCGCGAATGCGGAAACGCAGGCCTCGGGGTTTCTCTTACATGCGATGCCCATGTACGGAGTAAGAGCATGGCGAAGGGGCGAACCTGCCATCGAGAATCCAAATTTCTTCCACATTACCACCGGTGTCATTCCTATCAGCTCAGTGCCTTCATGCAAAAGGACACCACGGATTGTCGCACCGCTGAAATATGATGACACATAAAGGCGAAGCCAATCGGATAATTGAAACACATTCCAGCCAGGCATAGTCTTCAGTAGTTCATCCCATTTCGAGTCAATTTCTACTGTCGATGATGAATACATCTATGAAACCTGCTCTTGACTCAATTGTGAATGCTCACAGCGCTCGCCAATCGTTAACTCGTGGAAGAGATCGTCGATGTGTATGTCGCAGGGTGATTGAAACCATGGCATGCAAGGAGTCTCGTATTTGTAAAGGGGGTAATAGTCTGAGTTCATAATATTGAGATCCATCTTAACAGAAACTAAGTGCCTTGATTCATGGGCTGTTGCCTTGCCGCCCGAAACGGTTCAGCTGTATACTGCAAGTAGTCTTTTTTCCATTTCCTCCCAGTTATAGTATCTCTCGAAAGCTGCCCGGGCATTCTTGCCCAGGCGCACTGCTTCTTCAGGATTCTCGATCAAGAAAGTGACGCCAGCTGCTATTTTAGCCGGGTCGGTTGGATCGACAAGAACGCCGCAGTCGGCGCGAGAAACTATCTCAGCTATGTTCGGGAAATTACAGGCAACGGTAGGTATGCCCGCTGCCATATAGTCGAACAGCTTGTTCGGGAGTCCCATGATATTGTTCATCGACACCGGCTGCAACAACAGAATACCGATGGAGCTCGCTCTCAATATTTTCGGCAGCTCTTCAAATCTTATCCAGGAACAAATCTCAAAATAATCCTCCATCCGGTTAGCCGACATAAAACTTCGCATCCATTCCAGATCTTTAGGCGGAACTCTTCCGATCGTAAGAAAATGGACATTCGCTATCTTGTCTCTCACAATCCTCGCGGCTTCGAGATATTTGTCCAGTCCTCTGGTCGCGATATCGAGGTTTCCCTCATGGACAATTGTGACAGTTCCGGAGTTGAGAACGCCTTTCTCCCTTCGGGGGAAGAGCTCTGTCGGTGCGCAGACAAGTATTTCGGTTATATTTGTACATCCGTAACGCGCGAATCTGTCTGCCAGATCCTTTCTCACTACGATCACATTGTGCGGCACCTTCGCAAGCATCCTCTCCAATGCAAAGATGCACATCCCTACAAGTTTCCTGATGAGAGGACTTTTGACCTTGACCGGGATGCTGGTCGCGTGCTCCTCGTGAACGTCATAAACGATCTTGCCGCGTGTAAATATTCGGAGAAACATGCCCGCCAAGAGAAGCTCCGGTTCATGGAAATGATATGCTCCCGCCCTCAGCTCGAACGCCTTCACTGTCAACTGAAGAGTGGTAACAAGTCTTCCAAGATACTTCCTTCTTTTGAACCCGAAGACCTGTATCCCGTCGCAGATAAATTGTTTTTTGTCCGCCGGTGCAAGCAATACAACCCTCTTCCCTGCCTTGACAAGACTCTTTGCTTCCTTCTGAAAAATCCTGTCGTCATCAAAATCATGATAAGAGGTTATCATGCAGACGTCGATGTCGGAATTGCGGCTCATCTCTCAATCATGCTTTTGGTATTACGCGCCTTCCGATTTCTGAGTATGAGGGACGCGAGAGCTCTGGCCATCCAGGCTTGTGCCCAACGAAAGTATGCAATCTTCACGGTGTGCATCGGATATTTCCTGTAGTAGAAAAATCCCTCCTTGTCCTGCATGTGATCAATTGTCCATCTCGCTGTGCGCTCAGATTTCTCCAGTCCATGACCGTCAAACGAGGCCAACTCGGAAAAGCAAAGGATACCTTCCGCACAACTGTGTATGTCCACCGGATATTTGCGGCCTACTCTGAAATATGGAACCAACGAACTATCGAAGAGATTCCGTTCGAAATACCGAAGACCTCGTTCGATTCGTTGAGGGATCTCAACATCCGGCCGCACCTTATGAATTTCAAAGAGAGAACGGAGAACAAAGCCGGTGTGATAAGGGTCGATTCGACCGACAGGGTATGCGTAGTACCACGAGCCGTCATCGTTTTGCTGGTTCATGACAAATCGAACAGCTTTTCCGGCGAGAGATACATCGACCGCGGAGTCAGCTGCCGCCGTCTTGAAAATCGCGGCAGCAACAAGGAGGCTTGCATTGTGACAAACCTCCTGATCATAAGGAGTATAGCTAAAGCTGACCTCATCGCGACTGAACACCGTCAACCTAAGATACTCTTTGAAAAATCCGCATGCCTTTGCGCAGGTATCGAGATATTTTCGGTCATTAGAAACTCGATACGCCGAAAGAAGTGCATCAATGACGTGGGCGGTAACAACTCCGGAAGGAGTGTAAGCTGGAAGAAACGAGTCCGCCTGCCAATTAAATGGATATCCCCAGCACGGATACCTGTATCCTGGCGAAGCGTTTTCGACCAGCCAATCGGCGGCATACAAGGACATCGCGCGGTAATTGTCGTCTCCAGTCACGGCAAAATAATCGAGGTAAGCCTGTGCGAGGAGAGCCACGGCCTTAGGATTTCGCTTAGGATGTGTTCGAGTAATTGATCTCAAAAATCCCGGCGCGGTGTCGAGCAGCAAGATAGAGAAAATGCGGCCTGGTTTCGTCTTCAACAGCGGCCTGAAAAGCCGGCTATCCATGATGTCATAATGGTCGATGCCCTGCCACTCTTGCGCCTCAATCCAGGAAAAAAGGCGGAGAAGAGAACTCTCCAAATAATCTAAGACGCTCACCCTTCTGTCAATTTCTCCCTCGAAGAAGCTAGTTGGTCCCGTACGATGAGACTCGTTCTAGCCGACTCAAACAATTCATCGAAAGGAATCGGCGGAGCGCCGCCGTTTTTCATATAAGCGGCGAACTCTTTGAGCTCTTCGAGATACCCCTTCTGCACTTTTCCGGAGCCTTCCTTGCTGACTTTATCACCGAATACCGTTAGAGTCTTGAAATCTTCAAGCAGCATCACCCTTCCGTCCACATAGGCCTCAACGCGCTCTTTCTCCATCTTCGATGAACCCAGCGTGCTGTAGAACAGGGTCGCGATTGACCCATCGCGGAATTCAAGCGAAGTCACGACGTTCTCGTCATATAGAGTGTCGGAAAGTTTTACGGCTTTGCTGTCGACTCGCGAGATCGGACTGCCGACAAGATAGAGCAGTAAGTCGAACATGTGACACGCTTCTCCAACTATCCTCCCGCCGCCTTCTTCGGAGAGCGTCCAATGCGTGGGCGGGATGTAGCCTGCATTCACCCGATAGCCGATCATCTTCGGGCCCGCCGAATCGCTGAGTACGCGCTTCATTTGTAATGAGAGCGGCGAGAACCTGCGGTTATAGCCAACCATGAACGGTACGCCCGAGGCACGGACAACTTTCTCAACATCCCGTAATTCGTCAAGCGTGAGTGCGATCGGTTTTTCCAGCAAGACTCCCTTTCCGGCTTTTGCCGCTTTGACCGCCATTTGAGCATGCAAATTATGTCTGGTGGCGATGATCACGATGTCCACTTCGCGATCGTCGATGACGTCGTCAAAACTGCTGGAGCCATAATCAGCACCGAATTCTCTTGCAAGCGAATCGGCTTTGTATCCTTCCCTGTTGACAACGGCTCGGAGATGGAAGTCCCTCGACAACCTTGATATGTTAGGCAGATGCGTTGCGCGGGCAAAACTGCCGGCGCCCACTATTGCGACCCGTAGTGGACCTCTCCTCCTCGAAGAAGCGAGATGCTTCGTCGTCTTCCAACCGCGCTGAAAGCTTGCATCATCTTCAGAATATTTGAAGAGAACTGCCATGCGGTCGTTGCTGCGGGACAAAGACTCGTATGCTCTTGCGGCTTCTGCAACCGGAACAACTTCCGTCACCATCGGACCGAATTGCACTCTTTTGTCCGACAACATCCGGACATACTCTTCCATATTTCTGTTTTCGGTCCACCGCACATACGCATACGGGTAATCGATTCCCACACTCTCGTACTGATCGTCGTAACGTCCCGGGCCGTAGGAACAGGAGATCAGAAAATCAGCCTCCTTATCATAAAACGGTTTTCGACGCAGGTTCATTCCGACTGCACCGACCACTACTACTTTCCCTTTCTTTCTAACCATCTCCATGGCAGAATTCACGACGTCGCTCGAACCGCTTGCGGCGGTTATAATTACACTGTCGGCACCTTGCCCCTTCGTCAACAGACCGACTTTCCGGCTGATGTCGGCAGAACCGGGTGAGAAGCCGAAATCGGCACCGAGGCGCTTTGCAAGATGAAGTCTCCATTCGTTTGGATCAACCGCTATTACGTGACACCCTGCGTTCTTGAGAAGTTGGCAGGTAATCTGACCGATCAGCCCGACTCCAACCACAACGACCGTCTCACCGAGCTGGACACATGCCCGCCGAACTCCCTGCATCGCTATAGCGCCAACGGTGGCCGAAGCCGCGTCGGACAAAGAGCAATCCGGAGGCACCTTCACACAGAGATGCTTTGTAACGCAAAGAACCTCGGCGTGATACGCATCCCCTCCACACGCCACGCGATCTCCGGCTGCGAACCCCTTCACGCCGCTTCCTACTTCGAGAACGATTCCGGCACAGCTGTATCCCAGCGGCTTCGGCATGTTCAGGACGCTCCTTACGCTCGTCAGGACTCCGAGGACACCTTCATCGCGCATCCGCTGTATCATCTTTCTAGCCTTGTCGGGTTGTCGGCGGGCCTTATTGATTAACGACTCCCCCGACATTTCAATTCCGGACAGCTCCGTCCCGGTGCTGACCAGCGAATACTTTACCTGAACGAGGACACATCCAGGATGTACGGTCGGGGCGGGCACCTCTTCTACAAAAATCTTGCCCTTACGGGCTAATACTTGCTTCATCTATCATTCCTTTCAACAGTCCCGAGATGAATTCTTGAATCCGCATACCGATTGACACCATCACCGAGCAGAAGGCCGGGCATCACCGAATTTGGGAGGAGTGTCATCTATCTTATTTCCCAAATTGGGGTATCGTTACGACATCCCTGGTGACTACCATGCTCCCTTCGGGATTCCAAATGAAATTACTTCTTGCGGAGACCCATCCTACAAGTATCCAGAAGGGGAAGGCAACATCGTAGGAAGTGTCAATGTATTTCGTCAGAGAAATGAGAAAGTAATTGAGTCCGATGAAGAACGCGGCGAAGGCGACAATTCGCACGTCAATTCGCGGGTCAGACTTTCTCACACGATTGACGGTGATCAGAAGAACAATCTCCGTCGCTAACCAAAGAGCTCCGCCCAGAAACCCCATGTTCCCTATGAAATGAGCGGGGTTGCTGTCAAACCCCGTTAAATAGCGACTTGTACCGAATATCGAAGCGGTCCTCTCACCCACGCCGAAGCCGTATCCGTAAGGATTTGCAATAAAGGATTGTATCATGAAATACCAGCCGCCGATGTGGCCAGCCCTATCCGAAAGATCCAGGGCATTTCCCACTGCCATGACAAAAGCGTCTTGCACAGTTTGGACAGTCGCCACGACGACCACCCCTATCCCCAGTATACCGAATGCCAAAAATGGTTTCTTTAGGCGAACCGCAACTACTCCCAGACCTATCAGCAACATAGTGGCTGCGGCGGCTCGCGCGCCGGTCAGTAAGAGAATAATCATACATACGATAGATAAGTAAAGATACTTTCTCCTCCGAGAGAAATAAAAGAAGCAAAGAAATGAACAACTCGCAAATACCAGATAATTTCCCAGATCGAGATAACTTCCGTTGAGATCCCAAATACGTAAGTAAAATCCCCCTCCCCATGTTTGCTCGAGGCCCTGCAGCGAAAGCACATCATTACCATATTCCGCTGAAAACGTATGATTCATTCGATAGAGGTCCGCAATATTCGAAAATGCATAGTCAAAAACTGCTAGGTTGAGGACACTCACAATAGCTGAAACCAGAGCTATGAAAGAAATGAACTTCACAAGCCGAATCATTTCGTCGGGAGATATGGAAGAGTAACGCCCGATCCAGTAAGCGATGCACACGTAGATGTAGATTCTATATTCATTAAGCTTCGCAACATTTGGAACCTGCGCTGGGGAGAAACGGAGTAAATAGATCGTACAAACCAACCAGAGCGAGAGCACCAGCCAGTCTAACAGGTTGAAACCACGATTCTCGAATCTTCTTGCGCATAGAGCCGCCAGAAAAACGAGAATTAGGATCAATCCTTCCTTTAAGAATTTCATGGCATCGACATATTGCGACGGTAAGCCAACAGCCAGCAATAGTCCCAAAATGAAGCAGTAAAACACCAGGAACACGACGAGGACCCGGATCCATTTACCTATTTGCTTTGGCATTTACCTTAGATTCCCAATCGCCATTTATACCTCATGACGCTTCTGAACTTAACATAACGCCTCCAATCTATCTCGAGCTGGAACTGCAATGAGCCCTCACAAATGTCGAAGCACATCTTCCACTCCTATCGAATTCAAACATCTGTATTCATACGGACAGTTTCTTACCATCCAGTCTCCGTCCATTTTGTAACATGGGCTGCATTCGAAGTCCTTTCTGACAATCCGGTGGCGGTCCCCAAGCGGCGCAAACTTTGTATAATCCGTGGGCCCGAAAATCGCGACGACCGGTGTGCCGACGGCGGCAGCGAGATGCATGAGGCCGCTGTCGTTGCAAATTAAAAGATCGGATTCCGCAACAATTGCTCCGTCCTCCAGGAAGGATGTCTCACCTGCGAGTATATGCGGCATGACGCTCATTTGTCGTGCCATGGCAAGACTCAGCTCCCTCTCTTCCCGGGATCCCAATAGTATTACAAGATCGTGATCGCGAATCAGATGTTCGCACACTTTTGCATATTTTTCAACGCTCCACCTCTTCCACCACTGGCTGGAACTGCTGCCAACATGCATGCACACCACCCTCTTGAAAACCTCTCCGTTCTTCAAACTTTCAATCCTCTTCTTGCCAAAACGCCTGAGTCCCTCATCTAAGTTGAGGTGCGGCACGCGATCGACGAGTTTCCTATCCAGGCCAAGCGCGTAAGCTATCTCGAGGTTCATATCAACCTCGTGCTGGTTCTCCCTGATTGCCAC
>DATJAY010000032.1 GCA_035515795.1 Candidatus Acidiferrales bacterium
TTTCCACAATTGCTGATCCACTACGGTATCCATAATGGATGACTTAATCAAAACATCGAACACCAAAAGCCCCGTGAAAGAGGAATCTTTTTTAACAAGATGAGCACTTGCCGCACTAAAACTGTAATACAGTTCAAAATAAGTCTTCATGGAATCATAACGGAAGGTTGCATAATCGAGGTTTACCTGAAGCTTCTTAGATGCTACTGCGGAACGACTTGCGAAAGAAAAGGACAAAACAACAAGCGCAGCACAAATGCCGATCGGCACTCTTTGAAAAATATTCATTCCTCATACCCTGCGTCCATCATGGAACGCTCTTTGTTAAACAAAATGTCCTGATGCGTGGTCAGGATGTGCGCCGTGCGTGACTCGAACACGCAACCCTCAGCTTAGAAGGCTGATGCTCTATCCACTTGAGCTAACGGCGCTTCCATTAAATTTAATAGTTAAGAAGGAAAAATGAAAAGGGTGAGTCACCTCTTCACATCAGTCGCGAGCTATAAGATATCATCAACATTGGTCACTCAATTTGTTTCCAAAACCAGCCCATACTTCGCCCAGATCATGGCTTTTACTTTTAGCATTCCAATCATATATTTTTCCACTGAAATGCAGAAGCGTATACGGACACGTCTCACCTCATCTGCCGTCAAAGTTCAACATTCAAATTTGAGTGAACCATTTCGTGAGAAATTACCCAACGGCGTAACTGTAATCGGCGAAAGTATTCTGTCGGTTCAAAGTATCGCAATCGGCGTGTGGGTCAACTTCGGCTCACGCGACGAGAAGAAAGAAGAAAACGGTCTCACACATCTTGTTGAACACATGGTTTTCAAAGGGACTGCAGATTTTACCGCCGAGGAAATAGTCGAAAACATCGAGGGCCGGGGCGGATACATCAACGCGTTTACGACAAAGGAATCCTCCTGCTATTATGCCAAAATTTTCAAGGAGGATCTCGAGACCACTATCAAGGTACTTTCAGATTTGGTTTTGTCGCCGAAATTTGATGAACGCGATTTGCGGAACGAGCGGAAGGTGGTCCTCTCGGAAATGCAGGAGGTCTATGACGACCCTGAGGATTGGGGAATGGATTTCGTCGAGGAGAAAATCTTTGCAGGCAATTCACTCTCGATGCCGATAATCGGTAGAGCTTCCTTATTGAAGGGCTTTATTCCCGGAGATCTGCATCGTTTTCATTCAAAGAATTTCACAGCCGATCGGATTATCATAAGCGCAGCCGGCAGTTTTGAGCAGACTAACCTCGTAAACCTCGCTGAAAAATATTTCTCGGCTATGGAAGCGTCACCTAAAATTTTTCTCAGAAGAAAACCTTCCTTGAATCCCGGCGGTAACTTTGTCGTCCATCGCGACACAGGCAAGCAGGCACATATCCTGTTAGCTGCTCGTGCGCCCGGATTGAACGATCAGGATAGGTTTGCGGCATCCATGGTCGGTGTAATTTTGGGAGACGGGTCGAGTTCGAGGCTCCACAAAAATATCAGAGAAAAAGACGGGCTTGCTTACTCGATTTATTCTTTTGGCTCTGCCTATTCCGATTGCGGAATCCTCGGAATTTACGTGTGCACTGCCGTAAACGATGTGGACAGAGCAGAGGATAGAATACATACGACAATAAGTGATTTTCTCAAGAATGGCCCGACGGAGGGTGAGGTTGTACGCGCAAAGGCCCAACTGAAAGCCGGAATAATTTTTTCTCTTGAAAATCTCTGGGATAGGGCCGCACTCTTCGCGCGAGACGAATTCTACTATCGCGGGCGATCCAACTTATCGGAGTCGCTCGCCTCGATAGAAAGAGTGACGGCCGTCGAAATTACGGAGGCAGCCATGGAATACCTCAAAAAGGACAACATAACCTCCGTCAAAGTGCTTCCTATGAATTCCAAAGTAGAGCGGCGATCCCGCAATAAAGAAAGGAAAAGCAAACAATGATCGTAGGACTGTTGAAAGAAATCAAGCCGAACGAAAATCGCGTCGCATTGCTGCCCGTAGGGGTGGAGTTGCTCGTCGCGCGCGGACACAGGGTGATGGTGGAAAAAAATGCGGGACTCGCCAGCGGATTCCCGGACGAACTTTACAAAAAAGCCGGCGCGAAAATAATTCGTGACGCGGCGGAAGTCTATGATGATGCCGACATGATCATGAAAGTGAAAGAGCCGATAAAACCGGAATATAAGTTGATCAAAAAAAATCAGATCATTTTTACATATTTTCATTTTGCCGCGAGCAAAGAACTAACAGATGCAATGATAAAGGCGAATGCAATATGCATAGCTTATGAAACTGTCCAGAAGCCGGACGGCTCTCTTCCACTTCTTATCCCGATGAGCGAAGTGGCGGGGAGAATGGCACCTCAAGAGGGCGCAAAGTATATCGAGAAGCCGATGGGCGGAAGGGGCGTGCTTCTTGGCGGAGTGCCGGGTGTCGAACCTGCGGATGTAGTGGTACTCGGCGGAGGAGTCGTCGGTCAAAATGCGGCGCGTATCGCTGCCGGATTCGGTGCGCGAGTTACTATTCTCGACAATAATCTGCAAAAACTCCGTTACCTGGACGACGTTATGCCAAAAAATGTTCTGACGCTGGCATCGAACCCGTATAGCATCCGGGAGGCTGTAATCCGAGCGGACGTTGTGATCGGTGCAGTGTTGATTCCAGGCGCGAAGGCTCCGAAGCTTGTAACGAAACCAATGCTGAAAGACATGAAGGAAGGATCGGTCATTGTGGATGTTGCGGTCGATCAAGGAGGCTGCATCGAAACGTGCCGCCCAACGACTCATGAGGACCCCACCTACGTTGTCGATGGCGTTGTACATTATTGTGTCGCGAACATGCCCGGCGCTGTGCCGTATACTTCGACAGTTGCGCTCACGAACTCGACGCTTCCCTATGCCATCGAGATCGCCGGAAGCGGATGGGAGAAGGCGGTTAGATCTAACAATGAGATCAAACTCGGCTTGAACATGGCATACGGAAGAATTACATACCAGCACGTCGCCGAAGCTTTTGATCTGGAATACACACCGGTGGAGAAAGTTTTGGATTGATGTCCTCTACCCGCCACGAACTCAAAGACGTACAAAGCTAGTTTTGCATGATTCTGAAGATGAAGTCGCTATTCTCATTTAGGTGTATATTTGCGACCTTCGTCGTTAAAAAGTTTTTATGAAACGTAACAATTCATTAGTTTGTTTTAGAGAGAAAAAGCGAAGATAGAATGGCAAAGGTAACAATCGAAGGAAAAAGTGTAGAAGTGGAAAATGGCACGACGGTGATCCGCGCGGCGGCACAAGCGGGGATTGAGATCCCTCACTTTTGTTGGCATCCGGGTTTGTCGATTGCCGGTAACTGCCGGATGTGCCTGGTCGAAATTGAAAAGATGCCGAAGCTCGCGATCGCGTGCGCGACTCAGGTTGCGGACGGCATGGTGGTACACGTGAATTCTCAAAAGGCGCTCGAAGCGCGAAAGGCGATCCTCGAGTTTATATTGATAAATCATCCGCTTGATTGCCCGATCTGCGACGAGGCCGGCGAATGCAACCTCCAGGATTACACATACTCTCACGGCCCGGGGCAAAGTGCGTTCACGGAAGCAAAGAACAAAAAGCCGAAACGCGTCCCGCTCGGTCCGAATGTGGTCTATGATGCGGAAAGATGTATCCTGTGCTCGCGATGCATTCGTGTCATGGACGAGATTGTCAAGAATCCCACTTTAACCTTCGTTGAACGCGGTGATAGAGTCTTCATCGATACCTTTCCCGGCAAAGAACTCAATGATCCGTACTCGATGAACGTGATCGATGTCTGTCCGGTCGGTGCATTGACCAACCGTGAATACCGTTTCAGAGCGCGCGTTTGGGAAATGTCTTCAACCGAAGGGATTTGCCCCGGCTGTGCGCGCGGCTGCAACATAAATATTTGGGTGAGAGACAATGAGATCCTTCGACTGACACCGAGTCATAATCCTGACGTCAATAGTTATTGGATGTGCGACAACGGAAGGCTGAATTCTTTCAAGCACGTCAATTCTCAGGTACGGTTGAATTCGCCGATGGTCAGAAAAGACGGCGTGCTGCAGGAAGTCGGCTGGGACGAAGCGCTGGCTCACGCCGCCGACGCATTGAAGCCGTTTTCAAAGGACGAAGTTGCCGTAATAGGCTCAGCTTATTCCTCCGTCGAAGATAATTACGTCCTACAGAAATTTGCCAAGCAGATTCTTGGAACTGCGAACATAGGGTTCTTGAGGCACTCTATTGAGGGTGACGAAGATAACCTTCTCATCCGTGCCGATAAGACTCCGAACGGCTACGGGGCCCGAGAGGTTGGCGTCGCTTCTTCCAAGGTCATTGACACAAATATAATTTTTGAGCTGATCGGCTCGGGCAAAATAAAGGCGCTGTACGTCATGGACGATGATGTTGCGGTTTCCAAGGAGATGGAAGATCTGTTGACAAAGTTGGACGTCTTGATCGTCAACCACTGGATCAACACCAGAACCACGCAATTGGCGAATGTGGTTTTCCCGAGTGCAACCTTTGCCGAGAAATATGGAACATATGTGAATTTTCTTGGAAGAGTTCAATTGTCTCGGCCGGCACTTTCGACTCTCGGGCAAAGTCGAGTTCCTGGAAGGTTTAACCTGAGCAGGCTGGATAAATTCGGCAGCATCTTTGACAAATGGAACAAAGGTACGCGGAGAAATGTACGTTCGTCATGGGAGATTATTTGTGCTATCGGAAATCTTCTCGGCGGAAAAATCAGATATCAATCTGCCGAGAAAGTGTTCGAGGAAATAGCTCAGGTCGTCCCAAGCTTCAAAGGGCTTTCGTATGCGAAGCTCGGTGACCGTGGAGCCTTGTTGAAAAAAGCAAAAGAGGAAGCGTTAGTCTAAGAATTCTAAGCAGTAAATTCTAGGTCGAAAGCAAGAAATCGCAAATGATCGCCATCGAAGCACTGATCAAGATAATTATTTTACTCCTGGTAGTTCTTGGGACCGTTGCATATTTGGTTTTGCTCGAGCGAAAGGTGAGCGCCTACATGCAGGACAGAATCGGTCCGAACCGGGTCGGCCCTAAGGGGCTGTTCCAGCCGTTCGCAGATATCCTGAAGCTGGTTTTGAAGGAGCTCATCGTTCCCGTCAGGGCAAACAAATTTGTACACGCACTCGCGCCGGTGATTTCGATTACCGTTGCACTTTCCGCGCTCGCGGTGATCCCGTTCGGGAGTTACGTTGTGATCGCGGGACAAAAAATAAATCTGATGATCGCAAACGTAAACGTCGGCATACTTTATATACTTGCGATGTCGTCGCTCGGAGTCTACGGGATCACACTGAGCGGATGGGCTTCCAACAGCAAGTATTCTTTGCTGGGCGGTCTGCGATCGTCGGCGCAAATGATCAGCTATGAGTTATCGCTTGGGCTGAGCATAATCGGCGTGGTGATGGTCAATGGCACATTGCAGCTCGACAAAATTGTGGAGGCTCAGAGCAGGGGATTTTGGAATATTGTCTATCAGCCTCTCGGCTTTTTGATTTTTGTCGTCGCTGCGTTTGCGGAAACAAACCGTTTGCCCTTCGATTTGCCCGAGGCTGAGCCCGAACTTGTCGGCGGCTATCATACCGAGTACAGCGGCATGAGGTGGGGACTTTTCTTCTTGTCTGAGTATACGAACATGATTGTGTCTAGTGCGCTGATGGCGACGCTGTATTTCGGCGGCTGGTCTCTTCCTTATCTGAATTATTCGGCAATGCAGGCGAACGTCGCAGCAACAGTGCAGGTCGCTACTTTCTTAGCGAAGACGGGAATTTTCATCTTCATTTACATGTGGATACGGTGGACTCTTCCGCGCTTTCGTTACGACCAACTAATGAATCTCGGCTGGAAGGTTCTGCTGCCGTTGGCATTTCTGAACTTGCTTGGAACCGGCGCGGTCATGTTGGCGGTTAACTAATAGAGGGATAGAGGTCCCTGAGCGGTAGTGGAACCCGATTATACGTAAACAGCAACTCTAAAATTTGTTAGGTTATGATGGAACCGAACGGAAATGGAAGAATGAAAAGAAAGTTGTCGCTCTGGGAGCGGCTTTACTTCCCCGAAATAATCCGCGGGATGTCGATAACGATCCGCGCATTCTTCCGACCGAAGTTTGTGCGGCAATACCCCGAGGAGCGTTGGATCCCTCCGCCGGTCTTCCGCGGTCGCCCCGTGCTTGTTGTGGAAGATGAGACGGGCGTGGAGCGGTGCGTAGCGTGTGGACTCTGTGCACGTGTCTGCCCTCCCCTGGCAATACAGGTTCAAGCTGCGGAGACCGAGCTCGACAAAGAAAGATATCCGGAATTATTCGAGATAAACATGCTTCGCTGCATCTTCTGCGGATTCTGCGAAGAAGTGTGCCCCGAGGAAGCGATAGTGATGAGCAAGGATTTCGAGCTTACATTTACGAGTCCCGAAGATGCAATCTACGCCAAAGACAAACTCCTTATTGCCGCTTCCCAATTGAAAGACAGGCTTGAGTTCCTGAAGCAATACAGATAGTTAATAGCAATCAGCCTCTAACTGTCGGTCATCATTTTCTATTTTTTGCCTTATCGGACATATCTTTTTTTATTTTCGAAAAAGCGAAATCGAGATTTGGGGTAATGGCGTCCGCATCTTAAATTCAGTTAGCGGATAAAACTAAGACGAGGATGAGATGAAATCGCATACCGAATACCTATGGTTCAACACAAAAAGCCGAAAAGAGCTCGTGAATATAACGGGTGAAGTTGAAAAAAATGTCAAAGCAAGCGGAGTGCAGGAGGGATTTTGTCTTGTCAGCGCGATGCATATCACGAGCGGGATATGGGTGAATGACGAGGAATCGGGACTCAAACAAGATTTGATGGAGTTCTTGGAGAAAATTGCGCCGGCCCGGCCTGAATACCACCATCACCGCACCGGTGAAGACAATGCCGATGCCCATCTGAAGCGTACCCTGATGCACCATCAAGTTGTCCTCCCGATCACAAAGGGGAGACTTGACCTTGGTCCATGGGAGCAGATTTTTTACGCCGAGTTTGACGGACAGAGAAGGAAAAGGGTGGTGGTGAAAATAATTGGTGAATAATATGAGTCGGGATGTCATCGCGGCCTGCAGCGGCACCATGAAAAGATGAAGAGTCTGATTGTCTCTACCATAGAACGGACCGACGTCAGAACCAGGGATTCAGCGGAGGCTGCTCTTTCGGGATCAACGCAAAAAAACATTTTCACGAAATTGATCCCGTTCCTTGGTCCGGCTTTCATTGCCAGTGTCGCTTATGTTGATCCCGGGAATTTTGCAACAAATATCCAGGGCGGTTCCGAGTTTGGTTACACGCTATTGTGGGTGATTCTTGTGAGCAACTTGATGGCGATGTTGATCCAGGCGCTTGCCGCGAAACTTGGAATCGCAACCGGGCGCAATCTTGCCGAGCAATGCAGGGAACATTTTAGAAAGCCGGTCGCTTTTGGCATGTGGGCCTTAATGGAGGTCGTGGCTATGGCGACCGACCTGGCGGAATTTCTGGGGGCGGCGATCGGATTTAATCTCCTCTTTGGATTTCCGCTGATTGTCGGTGGAATTATCACCGGAATCTGCACCTTCTTGATTCTTGGCCTGCAGCGTTACGGTTTTCGGCCGCTCGAAATAGTTATCACCGCCCTGGTGAGCATCATAGCTTTGTGTTACGTCGTAGAGACTGTTCTCGACAGGCCTGATTCGGGAGTTCTCCTGTATCATACGTTCGTTCCGCAATTTCAAGGAACTGAGAGCATTCTTATTGCGACAGGGATCCTGGGTGCGACCGTTATGCCGCACGCAATTTTTTTACATTCGGCGCTGACGCAGCAAAGAATAGTCGTGAGAGATCCCTGCAAGCTTCGTAAACTCTTCCGGTTCGAGATTTTCGATGTAACAATCGCAATGGGAATTGCGAGCCTCGTCAACATGACAATGCTCATCATGGCCGCTGCGACTTTTCACAAATATGGATTGACGAATGTCGCTACAATAGAAGAAGCACACATAACTCTACAGCCTCTTTTAGGTAAGGCAGCGGGATGGATTTTTGCCGTATCGCTTCTCGCGTCGGGTTTGTCTTCTTCGACGGTCGGAACGAGCGCAGGCCAAATCATAATGCAGGGATTTATTCACAGACATATTCCAATTTGGCTGCGAAGGCTGGTCACCATGGTTCCCTCGATGGCTGTCATTGCAGCCGGACTCGACCCGACCCGCACACTCGTCATCAGCCAGGTGGTCTTGAGTTTCGGGCTTCCCTTTGCCATTATTCCTTTGATAAAATTTACACGAGACAGAAACATCATGGGAATTCTCGTCAACAAAAGGGTGACCACCCTTGCCGTGTCGGCGATCGCAATCTTAATTATCTTGCTGAATGTCTATTTAATCTCACGGATTTTACTTGGATAAGCTGGCGATAAGGAAATTGCTTGTTCCCCTCGACGGTTCGCCGATGGCTGAATCTGTTCTCACGGCAGCTGCACAGCTTGCAAGGAAAATATCCGCGTCCGTCACGTTGATCCATGTTGTCGAAAAGAATCCGCCGGACAAGATTCACGGACAGATGCATCTGACAAATGCGCAGCAGGCAGACGAGTATCTCCGTGCCACAGCATCCTCTGATATTTTTAGGGGAATAGACGTGCGTTTCCATGTGCATGAAGCCGGAGTGCGCGACGTTTCTCAAAGCATTCATGATCACACCGAGGAACTCGGACAGGATCTCGTTATAATGTGCACGCATGGGAGCAGTGGATTCAGGGGGATGATTTTCGGTTCGATTGCACAACAGGTAATCTCATTCGGCAATGTGCCTGTTTTGCTGATGACCCCCGCCGCCGAAAATTTTAAGTTCAAGTTCGAGAATTTCCTTGTCCCACTCGACGGAAATCCGGACCACGAGCGGTCGCTTGCCTATGCATCCGCACTTGCTCGCGTGTGCGAAGCGAAGATCCATCTTCTCATAGCAATCCCCCATTTCGTATCCATGTCGGGCGAACTTACACCTACAAACAGATTTCTTCCCGCGACCACTGCGAAGATGATGGATATGCTTGTTCCCGATGCGGAGGAATATCTTCTCAGGCTTAAAACGAAAATTGAGTCGGAAGGGATCGAGGTTGCGACGAGCACGTCGCGCAGCAAGCCCGGCACCGCAATCCCAAAGACGGCAAAGAGCATCAAGGCCGATTTGATCGTACTTGCGACGCACGGCAAGAAAGGCACCGAGGCATTTTGGAGCGGAAGCGTTGCTCCCAAGATAAGCAAATCGAGCAAGATCCCGCTTCTACTTGTGCCTGTAAGAGAATGAATCTCAAATCAGAAATCCCAAGCTCCGAGCAAATTTCAACTCTTGGAATCCCAATAAATGTAATAATTGCCCCGGATCAGTTTGTGAGTTTAGTGTTTTGTATTTGGTATTTGTCCAGGATTTAGGCATTTGGCATTTCTGCCTAACCTTGTTTATTTTTCCCCTTTCGGCTATTTTTTTATGTCATCAATGGATCAAACCGCTAAACGCAAATCAAATCACGTCGACATAGTCTTGAACGAGAACGTTGATTATCAAAAGTCGACGGGGTTTGAAAAGTATACATTTGTTCATAACGCACTGCCGGAAATTAATTATGATGAAATAGATATCGGGACAGAATTTTTTTCTTATAAGTTTTCCGCACCTATCATCGTTTCGTCTATGACGGGAGGTTTCAAGCGGGGCGGATCGATCAACGCTGCCCTGGCTGAATTCTGCCGGGAAAAAAATATCGGCATGGGTGTCGGGAGTCAGAGGCAAGCGCTAGACAACGACGAATATCTTGAAACCTTTAAAGTGGTACGCCGCACCGCCAAGAATATCTTCGTGATGAGTAATATCGGGGCTGCGCAAATCGCGGGCGGCTTCGCGCTGGACAACGCCCGGAGGATCGTGGACATGGTGGAAGCAAATGCGATTGCTGTGCACCTTAATGCCCTGCAGGAGATGATCCAGCCCGAAGGAGATCGAAACTTCAGAGGAGTTGTGAAGGGAATTTCGGAGCTAGTCAAGAAAATTGGAATGCCGGTCATCGTCAAGGAGACCGGTGCGGGCATTGGCGGAGAAGCTGCAAAGAAGCTTATCGACAATGGCGTTGCGGCAATCGATGTGTCGGGTGCAGGTGGAACAAGCTGGTCGGCGATAGAGACACTCCGGCGGACCGACAGAAGGATCGGAAAAAGCTTCTGGAACTGGGGAATCCCGACCGCGGAAGCCCTGGTTCAGGTGAACGCACTTTCATCGAGAAAAAAAATCAAACTTATTTCGTCGGGCGGGATTCGAAATGGAATAAATGTAGCCAAGTCGATCGCGCTCGGTGCAGACATTTGTTCAGCGGCACAGCCTTTTCTCAAGGCACTCGACAAAGCGGGCGTGAAAGGTTTGATGCGAGAGTTCGACGCGTGGGTCGATGAATTGAAAGGTGTAATGTTTCTGACGGGAAGTGTAAACTTGCGTCAGCTTAATAAAGTTAAATTGGAGAAGGCATAGGCGTGTCTGTAATCAACCGAAAACCCGGCGGAGCCGGAAAAGATTTCTCGAAATATTTTGACGAGCGAAGGTCCGTAATAGAGCGGAAGCTTTCGGACACTCTGAAACTTGTCTCGGACTCTCCGTTGAGGCCGTATATTAAGTATGTCTTCTCGATGGGCGGAAAGAGGATCCGTCCTCTGCTTTCGACACTTTCAGCGGATGCCGTTGGAAAATACAACGATGACGTACTCCATGGTGCAGTTGCAATCGAGATCCTTCATAACTTTACGCTGGTTCATGACGACATTATGGATAATGCCGATACCCGCCGCGGAAAAGCGACGGTCCACATAAATGCAGGTGTGAACACCGCGATTCTCGTCGGCGATCTAATGATGGCGCTTGCTTACGATTGCCTGGAAAAGTGCGGCGAGAAGCATTTGCGAGCCGGTCTAAAAATTTTCAACGAAGGCGTCGAGCAAGTTTGTGACGGTCAAGCACTGGATGAGAGTCTGAGCAAGGAAGATGGAGCTACGATGAAAGACTATATTGAGATGATCTCCAAGAAGACGGGTGCACTCCTCATGACTGCCGGACAATTAGGCGCGCTTTTCGGCGGCGGCGCGGAAAAGGAAGTCATTATGCTCGGCGACTTTGGATTGAATCTCGGCATTGCCTTCCAGATTCTGGATGATACGCTCGATCTCGAAGGAGATGTCGATAGGTTCGGCAAGCCGCTCGGCCTCGACATAATCGAGAAGAAAAAGAATTTTTTATTTCTGAAAGCTCAACAGTTGATGAATGCCCATGAGTTCGAATCAGTTAGCGGTGTATATAGAAATTCTTCAGTGACAGAAGCCGAAGTTGTCGCGGTGCGTGACATTTACCGGGAAGCGGGTGTGGTCGAAGCCGCGAGAATAGAGGTTACGAATTATACGAATTGCGCGTTGTTAAGCTTAAAAACGTTGAAGGAGTCCGATGGAAAGGATGCACTTGTTGAGTTGGCAAATTCACTCGTGCAGAGAAAATTTTGATGGAGATGGAACCTAAGTGTACGTGAGCAATATTTCTCATAATCGTTCGGCAGATGTGGAATAGAATGGTTCAACAAGAAGTTGTGGTCAAGAGCCGCCTGGGACTTCATACCCGTCCCGCGGCGACCCTCGTTAAACTTGCAGCAAAGTTCAAGTCCGAATTCTACCTGGAACGAGATGGATACCGTGTCAACGGCAAAAGCATTATTGGCGTCATGACTCTCGCGGCGGAGCAGGGTGCGAGAATAATCCTCGAGTTTGACGGCGAGGATGAAAAAGAAGCGCTTGCGACGCTCGTAGATTTTTTCGACAGAGGATTCGATGAGCCAGAAATTTGAATCCTCGATCCAAACATATTCTTTACAAAAAACAGTTTCACCTATGGAGCATCTTGAGGAAATTCCGGAGTCAATACTTTGACTGATATGGAACCGCATAGCATGGGCGAGGAGATCAGGCTCCACGGCGTTCCTGCGTCACCGGGGATTGCAATCGGGAAAGTTGTTGTTCTAAAGAAAGATGGTGTCATAATTCAAGAGATGACCATCGATGATCCCCGTCTTGAGTTAGGAAAGCTTCAGAAGGCGATCGATCGTTCTTCCGCGGAACTCGACAAAGTATACAATACGACCCTTGAAAGGCTCGGGAGCGACAAAGCGAGAATTTTCGAGGCCCAGAAGCTGATGATTTCGGATCCCATCTTCTTCGATGATATAAGAAAGAGGATTGTCAGAGAGAAAAAGAACGCGGAATACGTCATCGATGATGAATTTGGCAAACAAATCGATCAGTTGAACCGAAGCGACAGCGACGTGTTCAAGCTCCGTGCGCTCGAGTTGGAGGATGTTCGGAATAGAATCATCAGGAATCTCGCGGAGGGCAAGTTGAAATCCAGGTTTGAGGGAACGCCCATCATAGTCACGAGCGAGCTGAGTCCTGCCGATGCGGTCCTCCTAAGCCGAAGTGCGGTACTCGGTTACGTCAGTGATTTCGGAGGAGCACGCTCTCATGCTTCGATACTCTCTCGATCGCTCGGAATTCCTGCGGTAGTCGGTCTGAAGGAGGCCACGAAACATGTCCATGACGGGGCAGATCTGATTCTGGATGGTTATCGCGGGATCGTCGTGATAAATCCTTCCGATGAGACTGCGAAAAAGTACATCGAAAGAAAAGAATGGTGCGAAAAACTTGACTCTGAGCTGATGGCTGAAGCAAAAGAGCCTGCGGTTACTACCGACGGCCACAAAGTGTTGGTTGAAGCCAACATAGAGCTTCTCGAGGAACTTCCGCTTCTGAAACCGCATGGAGCGGACGGCATTGGACTTTTTCGCACCGAGCAAATTATCATAGACTCCAATTCTGTTCCAAGTGAAGAAACTCAATTTGAGATATTCAAGAAGGCTGTCGAGGAAGCCGCGCCGACCCCGGTGATTTTCAGGACATTTGATATCGGCGGAGATAAGCTTTTTCTCGGAGACCACTCCGAAGCGAATCCGTTTCTCGGTTGGAGGGGAATCCGCATGATGCTCGATCGGCCGGAACTACTCAGAGAACAGATGCGGGCTATTCTGCGCGCAAGCGCGATTGGCAAATGTAAAATTATGTATCCGATGGTGGCTACGGTCGAGGAAGTAATCCGCGCAAACAAAATGTTGAGCGAGTCAAAGGAATCTCTGGCCGAGGAGGGAATCAAGTTCGATAAAAACATAGAGGTCGGCGTGATGATCGAGATACCGTCGGCTGCGCTCATGAGTGAAGAAATTGCAAAGCACGTAAACTTCCTCAGCATCGGGACGAATGATTTGACACAGTATTTGCTTGCCGTCGACAGGACGAACGAGCTCGTGGATAATTTGTTCGATGAATTTCACCCTGCAGTGGTGCGAACCCTGAAACTTATTATCGATTCAGGCCATGAATCGGGAGTAAGGGTTGCAATGTGCGGCGAGATGGCAGGAAATCCTATGGCGACCATCATGCTCCTCGGACTGGGTCTGGATGAATTCAGCGCGGTGAGCTTAATGCTTCCCATTATTAAGAAAATCATCAGAAGCACCAATTACAAGACGGCACGAAAGTTCGCAAGGCAATTGATGAAATTAGATTCGGTGGAAGAAATCAAGGGCTCATTGAACGAGTATCTGAAAACTCATTTCGAGAGAATCTACTACACAACTATAAGCGAGAAAGACATTGATTGACCGAGAGGATATTAAAAGGACAGATGCCTCGGGGATGTACGACCTCATAAGATCTTTTCCCGATCAGGCATCGGAAGCCGTAGACATTGCGAAGGCGACAAAAGTTAAGCTGTCATTGGCGAAAATAAAAAACATAGTCGTGACTGGGCTCGGCGGCTCGGCGATCGGCGGAGATATTTTGAGAAGTTATTCGGCAGACAAAATCGGGATTCCTTTTTTTGTCAACAGGAGCTACACGCTGCCTCAATTCGTCGGGAGAAACTCGCTCGTCGTCGTATCGAGTTATTCCGGCGGAACTGAAGAAACGATATCGGCTTATGGACAGGCGCGGAAGAATGGTGCTCAAATACTCGTTATAAGTTCCGGCGGGGCAATCGGTGAGACTGCGGCAAAGCTGCATCACAACTGGATCAAAATTCCGGGCGGGCTGCCTCCACGCGCGGCTCTTGGTTACTCGTTTTTTACGATGCTGACGGCATTTCAGAAAGCAGGCCTCCTGAGATCCAAGCCCGCGGAAATCAAGGAGACTCTTGAATTGTTGAAGCAGCTCAGCAAGGAATATTCTGATTACGGTCAGAATCCCATGCCCCTTCGTCTTGCGGAGCAGATGGTGAACATGCTTCCGATTGTCTACTCATCTTATGAAGGTATAGGTGCAGTCAATTTGAGATGGCGCGGACAAATGGAGGAGAACGCAAAGACGATCGCTTACGGGAATTTCTTCCCGGAGATGAACCACAACGAGATCGTCGGTTACTCGACGCTCAGGGATTTGCTGTCTCGGTTTCTTGTGATCTATCTTCTTGACGAAGGTGATCACCCGCGCGTCGCGGCGCGTTTCGACTTCGTGAAAGAAATCATTCGTCCATACTGTTCGAACATTATCGAGGTTCGCTCGCAGGGAAAATCTCTTCTTGCCCGGATGTTCAGCCTGGTTCACTTTGGCGACTGGACAAGCTATTATCTTGCGATCAAGAAAGATGTCGATCCTACCCCCGTCAGCAATATCGACATACTGAAGAAGAGCCTGAGTGGACTGAAGTAGTATAGAGAGTTCTCGGTACAATATTCTTGTAGTGGGAAAGATAAGTAGCGGGAATTTTGGGATTTTCCACTTGACATTTACTCCATGGCTTATTAAAATTTAGACGAAGATATTGCCAGAGGGCAGAAAAAAGCAGGGAGCCCAAAGCACGAAGATTCACCTTACGATTGTTTCAGCTTGAAGCTGAGTAGTTTTGAAAGCTTGTCCCC
>DATJAY010000033.1 GCA_035515795.1 Candidatus Acidiferrales bacterium
TCAGAATGTTTATAATTCCTAAAACAGAGGACAGAGGAGGAACCGTTGTTTCTGTACCAGCAAGTTTTCATGGTCTAGATTTTGGTCTCAAGCATGAGCTATGAACTGTTCGAAAATATCCGCGGCGCAGAAGAACCGCAATCCTCGGTATCCGAAGAGCGGATTCTAAAGGTAAAAGATCTGTTGCGGCTTTCGAAGAGTGTTCTCGAGCGAAATTTCCCGGAAGTCATTGTCGAAGGAGAGATTTCGAATTTCAAGAAACACGTGCCGTCGGGGCATCTATACTTTACGTTAAAAGACGATGAAGCACAGGTCCGCGTGGTGATGTGGCGGTCTGATGCGGCCCAGGTGCGGTTCGACCTCGGCGACGGCATGAAAATTCTCGTTAAAGGAAAAATCTCTATCTATGAGCCGCGTGGAGATTTTCAATTGTACGCGTTAAGCATTTTGCCGGTGGGGCAGGGGGCGCTGCAGCTTGCGTTCGACCAGCTGAAGAAGAAGCTGGAGGACGAAGGACTCTTTAGCGAAGACCATAAGAAGCCGCTGCCCGAATTTCCGGAACGAATCGGCGTCGTCACTTCACTTGAAGGTGCCGCAATTCGCGACATCATCAGTATTATCAACAGGAGATTTCCTCTGGTGGAGCTTGTCATTTATCCTGTCAAGGTTCAGGGAGACGGTGCAGCGGAAGAGATAGCTGAAGCGATTGTTAATCTAAACAGGGTGTCGAATACCGATGTAATCATTGTTGGAAGAGGCGGAGGAAGTCTGGAAGATCTCTGGGCCTTTAACGAAGAGGTCGTGGCGCGCGCAATTTACGACAGCAGAATTCCGGTTATCAGCGCCGTCGGCCATCAGGTTGATTTTACGATCGCAGATTTTGTTGCGGACGTTCGGGCGGCAACTCCGAGTGCGGCGGCAGAATTGGTCGTGCCGGACAAGTTCAAAGTTCTCTACAGTGTGCAGTCACTGTTGCGCGGGATAACAAAGTCTGTCGAACAGAGACTGCACGAGCTCTCTCTGGAACTTGACAAATTAACTCATCATTATGCGCTCCGACAGCCTGCGTCGCTCGTTGATCAAAGATCGCAGTTTGTCGACGACTTGACGAGGAGAATGCAAGCTGAGACGGAACACTTCATTAAAGGAAGATATGAGAAATTAGCCTCCGTAATTTCACACCTTACTGCGCTTAGTCCTCAGGCAGTCCTGAAGCGGGGATATGCTTTCGTCGAGGGTTCGCGCGGTGTCATCGGATCGGTCAAAAAGATCGAAGTCGGAGAAAATGCAAAGATACATTTGCATGATGGAACGCTCGATTCACAAATCACAGGAAAATATGAGCAAGTCGAAGGTTCAGCTCGCAGGGAACGAGAAGGCTAAAGACGATCTAAGCTTCGAACAGGCTCTCAAGAGGCTGGAGGAGATCGTCGAAACTCTTGAAGCAGGTAACTCGCCTTTGGAAGAATCAGTCAAGCTATACGAGGAAGGCATGGCGCTCGCAAAGTCTTGCATGACGCGGCTGAACGAGGCTAAATTGAAACTGAAAAAAATTCAAAAAAAATCCGGCGGTGATATTGAAGAGATCGACCTTGAAGTACAATAGCGGGAAGTTCTGGGAACTACTAAGGCAACATAAATGGAATATAAATATCTTTATTCAATAGATTCTCCTGCGGATATTCGCAAGCTCAGCGTGAATGAGCTGAGGGTGCTTGCGCAGGAGATTCGCGAATTTCTCATAGACACGATTTCGAAAATCGGCGGTCACCTCGGATCAAGTCTTGGTTCGGTTGAGTTGACACTGGCGCTGCACTACGTTTTCGATACTCCAAACGACAGGCTCGTGTGGGACGTGGGACATCAAGGCTACATTCACAAGATTCTTACGGGAAGAAGAGATAATTTCCAGACGATAAGGTTGTTCCACGGCATAAGCGGATTTTTGAAACGGTCGGAGAGCCCCTATGATGTCTTCGGTGCCGGTCACGCCAGCACATCAATCTCGGCTGCACTCGGAGTGGCCACCGCTCGGGATTTCATGAATGAAAAATATAAAGTCATTGCTGTTATCGGTGACGGTGCCATGACGGGCGGCATGGCGTACGAAGGAATGAACAATACGGGCCTATTGAAAAAGAATCTTATCGTTGTATTGAACGACAACCGGATGTCGATTGCTCCAAATGTCTGGTCGATATCGAATTATTTCAGCAGCATTGCTGCCACAGGAGTTTATAATAGATTCAAGAGCAACGTCTGGGAACTTACGGGAAAGTTGGACTCGGTAGGCGATAGAATACGGAAGGCGGCGGCGAGACTTGAAACAGGGATGAAGGCCGTCGTTACGCCCGGGATGCTTTTCGAGGCGCTTGGATTCCGGTATTTCGGCCCGTTTAATGGGCATAACGTGGGACAGCTTGTCAAAACTTTTCGTGAAGTGAAAGATCTGAAAGGCCCCCTCCTGGTGCATGTGACGACCGAGAAAGGGAAAGGTTATTTGCCGGCGGAAGAAGACAAACAGAAATTGCATGGCGTGGTTGCATTTGACAAAGTTACGGGAACGCAATTCAAAAAAGATGGACCTCCGGCGCTCACGAAGGTCTTCGGCGAGGCTCTCGTTGAGATTGCAAAAAAGAACAAGAAAGTCGTCGGCGTGACCGCAGCGATGCCAGACGGGACCGGGTTGAATTTTCTGCAGAAGGAGCTTCCGGACCGGTGTTTCGATGTTGGCATTGCCGAGCAGCACGCGGTGACGTTCTGCGCCGGGATGGCCACCGAAGGATATATTCCGGTCGCGGCGATCTATTCTACTTTTCTCCAGCGGGCCTTCGACCAGATCATCCACGATGTCGCTCTTCAACACTTACATGTGGTTTTCGTTCTCGACCGCGGCGGACTTGTCGGTGCAGACGGGCCGACGCACCATGGAGCATTTGATTTGACGTATCTGCGTCTTGTCCCGGGAATGGTAGTCATGTCCCCGAAGGACGAGAATGAACTTCGGGATATGTTGTTGACTGCAGTGAATTACAAAGATGGACCGATTGCGCTGCGTTATCCTCGGGGCAATGCCATAGGATTACCTGCGAAAGAGATGTGTGAAATCCGGATAGGTAAAGGAGAGATTCTCAAGAAAGGCAGGGATGTCGCTATGCTCGCCGTCGGCATCATGGTGCAACATGCGGTGAAGGCGGCCGATCTGCTTGAGGCGAAAGGCGTAAGTGCTGAGGTTGTTAATATGCGTTTCATCAAGCCTGTGGATGTCGAGCTTGTGGGGGAAATTGCCGATAAATTCGACCAGATTGTGACCGTCGAGGACAACACCCTAAAAGGTGGATTTGGCAGTGCAATCATGGAGACTCTACAGGAAATCAAAAAGCCGCGCCAAGTTCTTACGCTCGGGTTGCAGGATACATTTATAGAACATGGAACGCCTCAGGAGTTGTACGAGCTTGTCGGGCTCGATCCTGAAGGGATCGCAAAAAAAGTAGAGCATTTCAACAAGGTTGAAGGAACAAAAAAGTCGATTATGGTTGGTGAATAGTCTATGCCTGGAATAAGATTGGGAGTTATCGGTGGTGGAGCAATTGCTCAGGTGATCCATCTTCCGCTGCTAAAAAAAATCGAAGGAGTGGAGATTGTTGCCCTCTCCGAGTTGAGCAAGCAGAGATTACAAATCCTCGGTCAGCAGCACGGCATTCAAAAGTTATATCCTGCTTTCGAAGATTTGCTGAAGGACCCCGAGATAGATGCAGTCGACATTTGCACATCCACCGACAGCCATTTTGAGGTTGCGATGAAGGCAATCAACGCGGGGAAAAATGTTCTCGTAGAAAAACCTCCGACCGTGAATCACGAGCAGTGCGAAGCTCTTGCGAAAGCTGCTGAAGAGAAAGGGAGGATTGTTCTTTCAGCAATGAACAACAGGTTTCGCTCTGATTTCATGATGCTTAAAAGCTACATCAGCGAAAAGCAGCTTGGCGACGTCTTCTATGTAAATGCGGCATGGCATAAGCGGGAACCAAGCACAAAAATGTATATCGATTCACGGCCGCAAACGAGGCGCGGGGTGATGCTCGATCTCGGAGTTGTACTTATCGATCTTGCCCTATGGTTGTTGAATTTTCCGAAAATAAGTGCGATAAATTCAGCTTTCTTCAGTCATAAATCAAAGTCCGCCGCGAAAAGAGACTCAACCTTAATAGGAAAAGCCGAGGACACTGCTCTGGTTACCATCCGTACAAAAGACGGTGCCATGGTACGGCTCGATGCAAGCTGGGGTCTTCAACAGCCGAACGAACATTTCCATTTCGAAGTCTATGGAACCAACGGGACTGCTACGCTCAGCCCGCTTGTTCTTCATCATAGAGTTAAAGATGAGCTTGTCAGCTTGACCCCGGTGCAGAATTCAAAATTTGAGAATGTTTTCAAACGAAGTTACGAGGCAGAACTTGCGAGTTTTGTTAGATATCTTGGCGGCGTGAAGTCGGATGTACCGACTATGCCCCAGATGTGCCAGGTTATGAAAGTCGTCGATGCATCTTATGTATCTGCGAAACGGGAAAACGCTGTGAAAGTTTAATGTCCCTCGTCGTTCTTCTCACCGATTTCGGGGTAAGAGATTATTTTGTCGGGGTCATGAAGGGCGTGATCGCTAAGATAAATCCCGACGTGAAGGTTGTCGACCTCACTCATGAAATTGAGCCCCAAAATGTTCGACAAGCAGCTTTTGCCTTGTGGGCATGCCGAAAATTTTTTCCGACAGATTCCATATTTGTAAACGTTGTCGATCCAGGCGTTGGAAGCAGCCGCAGAATAATTTGCGGAAGAATTGATGGGCAAATCTTTGTCGCTCCCGATAATGGCTTGCTTGATTACGTTGTGTCGGAAGCAAGGGAAATCGATCTTTACGAGGTAACGAATAAGAATTTTTTTCTGGTCTCGAAAGGAAGCACCTCCCTCGATGTTAGCTCTACGTTCCATGGCAGGGATATTTTTGCACCGACAGCCGCATACATATCACGCGGTACGAAGTTAGATGAGCTGGGGAAATTATTTGATTATCGGAGAGTTGCCCCATTTTACACTAACATAAAAAAAGGCGACAACGCTGGTGAGGTGGTCTATCGCGACGGGTTCGGAAACGTGTTCACAAGCTTTCTTTGGGACGATTCGCTCCTAAATGGAACTTCAAGCCTCAGGATCAATTCGAGGATCGTTTCGAAATTTGTCAGGACTTACTCGGAAGGCGTCTCTTCGCAAGACCGGGAGGAGCAAGAAAAGACAAAAGTGTCGACTCGGCACAAGCATGGCTCAGGAAAAGAGTTGATTTGCGTCAAAGGGAGCAGCGGCCTCGTTGAGATCGCCATCAACCTCGGTGATGCTGCGAAAATTCTGAAATCGGAAATCGGGCAAAAGGTCGTTCTCATATCAAAATGAATAGCACGAAGGAATAATTGAATACCGTCCCGTTCGTTATGGTATATGTTGTGTGCGGCGTGGATGAATAGCGGAATAACGCGATGATTACCAACGAAGAGTTAATTCTGCGCTGCATCCAACTGGCTCAAAAAGGGAAAGGGAGTGTAAGTCCGAATCCTCTGGTAGGCTGCGTCATTGTGAAGAACAACGGCATCATCGGTGAAGGTTATCACTCAAAATACGGAGATGCTCATGCTGAAGTAAATGCCATTCGTTCTTCGGCTGAAAGTGTCGAAGGCGCGGATGTTTATGTCAATCTCGAGCCATGTAATTTTTTCGGCAAAACTCCTCCGTGCACCGACCTGCTGATCGAAAAGGATGTCAGGAAAGTTTTTGTTGCGATGTTAGATCCTAATCCACGCGTAAATGGAAGCGGTGTAAAAAAATTACGGGAAGCCGGCATTGAAGTGGAAGTAGGCATCATGGAGCACCAGGCCCGTAAATTAAACGAGTCTTTTATTAAGTTTATTACGAAGAAAATTCCGTTTGCAGCTCTTAAGGTGGCCCAGTCATTTGACGGTAAAATCGCACTTTCCGGAAGAGGCAAGGGTAGAAAAAATGGGAAATCGAAATATATCACTTCGAAAGAGTCGCTTACGAAAGTGCATGAGCTCCGGGCGGAATATGACGCCGTTCTTGTCGGAGCAGGCACGATAAACGCCGACGATCCCGAATTGACCGTCCGCTTGGTGGGAGGAAGATCGCCGATAAAAATCGTTATCGACGGAAACTTATCATCCCCGGCCGAATCAAAAGTATTCGGCAGCGGAAGGACGATATTGTTCCATTCATCGAGGATGGACAAGGGCGCGAAGAAGGATCTGGCTAAGATCACGGCTTTAAAAGAACGAGGTGTCGAACTATTTTCCATGAAAGGCGATCCTCGCGGGATTATCGGGTTAAAAGACATCCTGCAAAAACTCGCCGCCTTAAACATTGCATCAGTGTTAGTTGAAGGCGGGGCATCAGTTTTCTCTCAGTTCATTGAATCAAAGCTTGCCGACAAGCTTCATCTTTTCATTGCTCCGAAAATTCTTGGATGCGGACTGAGTTTTGCCGATGACCTCGAATTGAAAGATTTGTCGAAGGCCCCGGTGCTGAAAGAGGTTGAAATTTCGCAACTGGGATCGGATTGCATGGTCACGGGATATTTCTAAGATTTCGTAGCAAAATTTAACGAAGGCCAGAAAATGTTCACGGGAATTATCGAAGAGGTGGGTGCTGTTAAACAGGTAGTTGGTTCTGCAAACGGCGCGCGAAAAGTCTTTATCGAATGCGGAAAAGTTTCTGATGATTTGAAAATTGGAGACAGCCTCGCTGTGAACGGGGTTTGCCTGACAATTGTTGAGAAAAGGAAGAACCGGGTTGCAGTTGAAGCAGTCGAAGAAACCGTGAAGAAAACAATGATAGGAAACTTAAGACCTGGAAGTTTTGTGAATCTGGAAAGATCGGTTCGGTTGAACGACCGACTCGGCGGACACCTGGTCCAGGGACACGTAGATTCTACCGCGAAAGTGATGTCGATTGAGAAATTGCCGATGGGCCGCATGTACCGTTTCAAGATTCATCATGCTCTGATGAAATATATTATTCCGGTCGGAAGTGTTTCTATAAATGGAGTCAGTCTGACTGTCGCTGAAAAGTTAACAGATTCTTTTAAGATTGCGATCATCCCGCATACTTTTGAGAATACTACTTTTAAATGCCTGCGGGTCGGCGACCTGGTCAATGTTGAAATTGACATGATCGCAAAATATGTGGAGACTCTTTTGCAGAAATAGAATGGCACGCAGGATTTTTTATCGCGTCGTGAACGATGGAAAGAATTTTATCTCAGGCGAAGAATGGGAGGAGATTCATTCTTTGCAGAGGTGGTATAATTCGGAATTTTTCTGGACGGGCGGCAAACTAAATTTCAAGCGCTTTGTCATTTTTCCGAATTATGAACTCGTCGGGGCAGCATCCGGAAAAATTCGTGAGGAGTTTTCTAAACTGGAGAAGACGGGGTATTCCGAAGAAGAAATCGTGGACAAGCTCGAGTCGCGAGGATTGATCATCGTGAAGCGCGGCGGTTATGAAGACGGCATGATAGGAAGCGGGTTCACGAGAGTCGCGGACAACGAATTCAACGCGTTCCTTGTGCTTGACTTCCTGGTCAAAGTTTCCTGCATTGCCACAACCTCTGCACTTGACGTATTTGACGAGGGGAGTTTTGTTAAAACTCATTCAATAAGCTTGAACAACGGGGGTGCGACTGTAAAAGATGTCGACCTTGCTCCGGAGGTCCTGGAAGAGATCAAATCAACTCGGAGAGTATTTGCTATCGTTAATCCCGACAAGTATGACGGGCACTCAGAGTTCACAAATTACGTTAACAATTTTAATGATCTCCGGGCCGATGAGCGCGCGAAAATTGTCGAAGATTGGAATTGGCTCGGACATGAAAGTAAAACAAGTTTCGATTTCAACGGTGACGACTTTTTCGGTTTCGATTTGAATAAAAAACTTCGTCATCTTTATTTCATATAGATAAGGAGGAAAAAATGAAGGTTACATTCTCCCGATCAGTTACAAGTATATGGACGGGATGCCGCAAAGCGGCAATAACACCATTGGTATTTCTACTACTTGGCGTAGTTTCTTGTGCCAGCGCTAAGATTACTCTCAAGGAAGGAGATACTGCCCCGGATTTTTCTTTGACAGGAAATGACGGAGAGATGCATAAGCTCAGCGACTTCAAAGGCCAATATGTGGTTCTATACTTCTATCCCAAGGACGAAACGCCGGGATGCACCACGGAAGCATGCAGTTTCAGAGACAACATATCCGACATAACTAAAACAGGCACGAAAGTGATCGGTGTGAGTGTCCAGGACGTCGCGTCGCACAAAGACTTTGAGAAGAAATACGGTCTCAACTTTCTTTTGCTCGCCGATACCGATAAGAAGGTTTCGAAAGACTACGGCGTACTGAACGAGACATGGGGAATGGACAACAGGGTGACGTTCATTATTGATCCGTCGGGAAAGATCGCAAAGATTTATCCGAAAGTGGATCCGGATGGTCACGCCAAGGAGGTTCTTTCCGAGTTGGAGACTCTTCAAAACAAGAATTAATGTTTATTCGCGGCCAATGGCCGATAGTTTTTGCTGTCGGCTGTGCGGCCGCGAGGTGCGTATTGCGGGTCATAAGCAAGAGAAGGAGAATAATTGCAGCCAATAAAATTAAAGAAAGTTAGCGAAGGAGAGATATTCGTAAAGTGGGACGATGATGAGGAATTCACGATGTCGCTGCAATATGTGAGGGATAGATGTCCTTGTGCTTCGTGCGCAGGGGAATCAGTGCTCTGGCGCGAGTACAAGCCGTCGCCATTGAAGATTCTCACACCGGGGAAATATGAATTGAAGACGGCAGAGGTCGTCGGCAATTACGCGATAGCACTTGCATGGGGCGACGGGCACAATACCGGATTATATGCGTTTGATTATTTGTATAAGATATGCAGAGAGGCGGTGCGGACTTCGGATGTGTAAAATAAAAACCATTGAGGTCTCTGAGACCTCAATGGTTTGACCATATTTATTTCTCAGGGATTTCCAACGCTAAAAACGCCTTCGTTTTATTCGAAGTCGTTACGCGGAAGAGCAATGCATCACCGGGCTTCCGGGTGCTTACTGCTTTCTCAAGATCGCCGGTGGATTTTATCGGCGTGTTGTCAACACTCGTAATCAGATCTCCTTGATGCAACTGGCGCTGGTCCGCTTCGCTTCCGGAAACCACATTGGTGACAATAACACCATGCTTCTCATCATATTTGTCCAAGGTTGACTTGTCGGCATCTTGCACGGACAACCCGAGAGACTCCAACGTGGTTGCCGTTGAGGATTCGTCCGGGTTGTTGGAAGCGAATTCTCCGCTATTCCGTTCCTTTAGCGTCACCGTCATATCTTGGGCTTTTCCGTCGCGGAGAATTTCAACATTCACCTTGTCATCCGGGCGATGTGATGCGACCATGGCCTGAAGCTGGTTGGCGTGATCAATTTTTTGCCCGTCAAATTTCACGATGACGTCTCCCGGTTTAATGTCCGCCTTCTCCGCCGGTGAATTGCTCTCCACGGTCTGAACTAACACCCCTGTCGGATCCTTCATGCCCAGAGCCTTCGCCATCGTTTGGTCAACATCTTGAATCTGTACCCCGATGTATGGACGGACCACTTTGCCGTGATCGATTAGATCCTTCGCGACTTTTTCGGCGATGTTAATCGGGATTGCAAAACCATATCCTTCGTAAGTCCCGGTGTTTGTCGCAATGGCAGTATTGATTCCTACAACCTGTCCGTGAAGATCGACAAGGGGACCGCCGCTGTTGCCCGGATTGATAACGGCATCGGTCTGTATGAAGTCTTCGATGCCGTATTGATTGCGGATAATGTTTATGTTGCGTCCCAGCGCACTTATGATTCCCTGGGTCACCGTGTAATCCAGGCCCATGGGATTTCCGATCGCTACTACCCATTCACCGACATGAACGCTGTCGGAATTCCCGAGGGAAACGATCGGAAGGTTGTCTCCGTTTATTTTTATTACCGCCACGTCCGTTGTGGGGTCGCGCCCGATCAGCTTTGCGTCGAAGGTCCTTTTATCAAGAAGGGTAACTTTGATTCCATCATGGTCCGCTTCCTGTACGACGTGATTATTCGTGATGATGTAACCGTCGTTATTTACAATTATTCCCGAACCTATCGCATGTTCTGGAGAAGGTTTTGGAGTCGGCATATTGAAATTATGAAACGGGAAATCGGGTCCGAAGAAAAATTTGAACATATCGTTCGGCTGATTCTGATCGTTCGGAACGTTAACCGCTTTCGGAGTTGCAGTTACCTGGATTTGAACCACTGCGGGAGTGACCGCATTCGCGACCGAAACGAATGTGTTGCTCAATTCTTCCGCTACGGGCGAAACCTGCGAGATCGGAGGAGTCGACGCCCCCAGCTTGACATCCTTTTCAGAGCTGCTGAACTTTCCGAATGACAATCCCATTGTCAAAGCAAAGACGATTGCTATTATACCGAGTGCCCCGGCTCCATAGACGACTCTTCTTTTCATTACTTCTGCCATATCTTTTTCTCCTTTACTTTTCTGCTGATAATATTGCGTTTCGGGAATGAAGCGGCAATTAAAACAAGATGAAAATATTTTCACCTGATCGCAGGTGTGGAGGCACAGAAGAATTGAAGAGGATCTTTCCTCTATGTGATGTTGCCGCCCAGCGCGTTCGTTATTGGATTTGAAAAAAATGTCGATAGACTCTATATTTTAAAGCTAAAATCACTTGACAAAAAGAATGGGATCATGAACGAAGGAAAAATCGTACAGATAATCGGGCCTGTCATTGACATCGAATTTGGAGGTGGCAGTCTTCCTAAAATTTTTAATGCACTGAATATTCCGAGGAAAAATAGCGACGGCGAGGATGACATACTTGTGGCCGAGGTGGAACAGCATCTGGGCGAGGATACAGTCCGCACAGTTGCGATGGATTCGACCGACGGTTTGGTTCGCGGAATGAAAGTGGTCGACACCGGTGGTCCTATAATGGTCCCCGTCGGTCCGAATGTCCTCGGAAGAATGATAAATGTGATAGGCAAACCGATCGACGGTCAGGGTAAGCTTGAAACAAAAGAGGAATATCCGATTCACAGGCCTGCTCCGAGATTTGAAGACCTGAACACACAGAGAGAAATGTTCGAGACTGGCATCAAAGTCATCGATTTGCTGGAGCCGTACTCACGCGGCGGAAAGACCGGACTGTTCGGCGGGGCAGGTGTCGGAAAGACTGTTATCATACAGGAACTGATCCATAATATCGCGACACAGCACGGAGGCTATTCGGTGTTCGGCGGCGTGGGCGAAAGGACGCGCGAGGGAAACGATCTTTGGCTTGAAATGAAAGAGTCCGGGGTCATCAGCAAGACCGCGCTCGTCTTCGGCCAGATGAACGAACCGCCCGGCGCACGGCAACGCGTAGGTTTGACTGCGCTGACTCTCGCAGAATACTTCCGCGATTCGGAAGGAAAAGACGTCCTTCTGTTCATAGACAACATTTTCAGATTTACTCAAGCAGGCTCGGAAGTCTCCGCGTTGTTGGGACGTATGCCTTCCGCTGTTGGTTATCAACCGACTCTTGCCACTGAAATGGGCGCATTACAGGAGCGGATCACTTCTACGAAGCGAGGTTCAATAACTTCAGTGCAAGCCATTTATGTTCCCGCGGATGATCTGACCGATCCTGCCCCGGCAACGACATTTAGCCACCTCGATGCCACGACGGTCTTGAACCGCGACATAGCGGCACTCGGACTCTATCCTGCGGTTGATCCGCTCGATTCAACGTCCAGAATTCTCGATCCTCTGATCGTAGGCGACGATCACTACAATGTTGCGAAGAAGGTGAAAGAGATTCTTCAGACTTACAAAGATCTACAGGATATCATAAACATTCTTGGGATCGACGAGCTTTCTGATTCCGATAAATTAACTGTAGCGAGAGCGAGAAAGATTCAACAATTCTTATCGCAACCTATGTCCGTAGCAGAGGCGTTCACGGGAAGACAGGGAAAATATGTTAAGCTTGCCGATACCATTGCCGGCTTCAAGGCGATTATCGAAGGCAGATGCGACGAATGGCCCGAAAGTGCGTTCTTCATGGTTGGAACGCTCGACGAAGCGGAAGAGCAGGCAAAGAAACTTCAGGCGGTTTAAGAGAGTGAAAAGTGAGCAAGCTGGGAGAGTCTAAGGTGGTTCCTCCAGAACAGGAAGCCTTGGCACATGGGAAATTGTTCAGGCTTGAAATTGTAACCCCGCAAAAGAGCGGTTTCTCCGGTTATGTCGAGTCATTTGCCGCTCCCGGCGCGATGGGAGGATTTCAAGTACTTCACGATCATGCGCCGCTCCTTACTATAATTTCAATCGGTGAGGTTAGGTTGAGAGATCAAGGCGGTAATGAATCTATCTATTCAACGAGCGGCGGCTTCGTCGAGGTCGGTAACAACAATGTCACCTTCCTGGCGAATACGATCGAAAGAAAAGATGAAATTGATGTAGAACGTGCGAAGGCCGCAAAAACGCGTGCCGAGGACAGGTTAAGAAGGAAGGAGCATGATACCGATATTGAAAGAGCCCGTACGGCGCTTGCTCGCGCGACGAACCGGTTGAGAATTGCGGATGCACTTTAAACCTATCATGAAGTTCATAATTGAAGCTTCTCCAGATTTTCAATTAACGGAGATCGAAGGCGGCCGGTAGCCTTTAGCTTCTTTGACTTTTTTGGGACTCTATTCAAGATTAATTTTGTTGTAAAATAAAGACGATTGCGACATTTTTCTTACATACTTATTAGTGCCACTATTGCGTTGACGGTTTTTGCCGGGTGTGCCAGCTTGGATCAATCGGAGAAAACGTCTGAGGCAGAGACTGCCCAACCTGACTTGATTGCCAGCGACCAGAACTATCGGGCTGCCATGGATCACTTCATTGATGGGAACAAGAACGACGTTCAGGGCGAATTCGCACAAGCAATTCTCGACTATCAGGATGCGCTCCGGTTTTACCGTGATGCTACGATACTGGATGCCATGGCACAAGATTACATGAGGCTCGGGAAATCCGATATGGCGATTGAAAAAGCGCATGAGGCCGTTGCACTGGACCAGCAAAACTTGATTTACCGCCGGACGCTTGCGCAGGCATTTTTGTCGGAGTATGAGGCCGATAGCGCAAGGAATGAATATTCGAAGATTCTTTCGATCGATAGTACGCAGGTGGAAGATTTAGTTATGCTCGCGCAGCTCTATCAGCGAAGCAATCCGGAAAAATCGGCAGAGCTTTACGAGCAAGCACTGAAGCTGAATGGCCCAGATATTCCAACGATGATGCAGCTTGTCGGGATTTATAATTCCATGAACAAGTTCGACAAGTCGATCAGCGTCCTTCAGAACATGTTGAAGGTCGACCCATCCAACGAAGCCATCAAAGAAACTCTTTCTGAGCTTTATCTTCAAACGGACAAGAACCAGGAGGCGTTGAGTATCATCAGGGATTTGATGCGCACTCACGGCGATGACTTTAATTTGAAGGCAAGAGCGGCAACTGTTTATCTGCGCATGAAGGACTTCGGTAAAGCCGACAGTTTGCTCGATTTGATTTTTACATCCGATTCGAGCAGGGCAGATGCGAAATTTGCAATAGCTCAATTCTACCTCGATGAGATGCAGCATGACTCTGCAGTGGTCCCTTTTGCTCAGCAAATATTCAACAGGCTCATCCTGCTGTATCCCAAAGACGCACGCACATATTTGGTGGCAGGCTTGGGAGCTTCATACTCGGGCAAAGATTCGCTCGCGGAAGTTTATCTGGATAAATCGATCTCGATCGATTCCACCAACGAAAATTCCTGGAATGCCATCGCGGTTCTCTATTATCAAAAAAACAATTTTGATAAAATGGCGGGTATGATGGCACGTGCCGTAGAAATTTTCCCTCAGGATTTCAGGATAAACCTCTTTTACGGACTCGCGCTGAATCGTGCCGGGAAAAACTCCGAAGCGGTCAAGCCGCTTGAGAAAGCCGTCTCGCTGAAACCCACCGACATGGATGCGCTGAGCACCATCGCCCTGGTATACGAAGCCTTGAACAGATATGACGACGCCTATCGAATATATGAGACCGCTCTCAAGATTGACGGGAAGAACTCACTCATTTTGAATAACTATGCTTACAGTCTGTCGGAGAGAGGACTCGAACTTGACAAGGCATTGAAGATGGCACAGCTTGCCGTGCAGCTTGAACCGAAGAACAGTGCTTATCTGGATACGATCGGATGGGTCTATTTTAAACTCGGTGATTACAAGAATGCAGAATCTTACATCAAAGAGGCGCTGACTCTCAGGACGGAACCGGGCGACGGTTCGCCGGCAACCCTCGAAGAACATCTCGGTGACGTTTATGCAAAGATGGGTAATGTGAAAGAAGCGGTCAGGTATTGGGAAAAGGCTCTCGGACACAACCCTCAGAGCTCGGAGCTCAAAGAAAAAATAGCGAAAGCAAAATCGTGATCAGATTTGCCGGTCTTTCGATGGCTTTCCTGTTCGCGGCTTGTTCCACGATGCATTACGTAGCGATGACTAATGTGACGGCCGAGGATGTTGCCCGCAGCATCGGGGAGCAGTCGGAGTCTTTGCACCTGTTCACCTCGAACGGGTATGGAGATTTCAACACTCCTCAAGGCGAGTATAGCGCCCGATTCGATATCTCCGTCAGGAGGCCATTCACCACGAACATTCGGCTTTACGGACCCTTCGGAATTAAAGTGGCGCAGGCGAGGCTGAGCTCGGACACAATGCTGGTTTACAACAGCCTCAACAACGAAGTGTTTGTCGGAAAGCCTACGGAAGAAAATCTGAGGCGCTTTCTGGTTGTTGCAGCGGACGGAGCGTCATTATCAGATATTCTGCTCGGCTTGATGGCTCCCCTCACGCATTTAGACAGCTCGCAGGCCTCTTCGCGGTTTGAAGGGGGACATTTGAATTTCGTTTATGCAAACAGAGACACCGTCGAGAATTATACCGTCGATGAAGAACACATGCGAACCATCGGGTATGAGGAGATGGTTAACGGCGGAACCATATTAAGAATAACGTACTCAGATTTCACGAATGTCAATAACATTTACTTTCCGAAAACAATATTCTTTGAAGACTTAAAGCACAGCATCTCTGCAAAACTGTTTTATCAGGACATTGCTTTAAATGAAAAAGATGAAGTTCAAATAACCGTCCCGGCAGATGCTAAAGAAATCTTTCTTAACTAGCGCCGTTTCCGCTTTCATCTTAGTCTCGGGGGTTTTGATGTCCATATCATCCGGACAGGAGAAGCCGAAGCTTAATACGAAGAAGCAGGAGCTCCAGCAGCTTCGCGGGAACATAAAACTCTACCAGAAAGAGATCGAGGAAAGCACAAAAAAAGAATCCTCATCTCTCGAAACGCTCGATAGACTTGAGAAACAGAATCTCCAGGCTCACCAGACAATAAAGAGAATCTCCGATCAGATATCAGCGAATTCAAGAAATGTCGGAAACATAGAAAATCAAATTCAGTTCGCGGGCAACAAGCTATCTTATCTCTCAAACGAGTATGCGCACTTTGCGCGGAGTTTTTATGAACGTGGTACGATGCATGATCTGGAGCTCATTCTTACGGCTTCCTCGGTAAATGAGATGTTGATTCGTTACGAATATTTAAGACGGTTCTCAGAGCAGACAAAAGCCGATATGGCTTCGATATCTTCCGAACGGGATAAACTCTCTCAATTGAGAGAGCAGCTTCACCAGCAGTTGAATCGGCAGGAGAATTTTCTCGCACAGAAGAATACCGAGGAAGGCAAATTGTCATCGCGGATCAAGGAGCAAAAGGACTTGATAACAGTTCTTCGGAAGAACAAAGAAGTATACGCAGAACAGTTGAAGAGGTCTCAGGACGCTGCGGCGGAGCTTGAAAAATTGATTCAGACCCTGATTGCCGAGGAGGAAGAAAAAAAGAAGCAGGAAGCCAGGCTGGCGGCAAAAAAGATAAATGAATCCAATCCTCCGGCGACTTCCGAACCTGTGAATGAGAGCGAAAGGTCCGAAATCAAGGGCCGGCTGCCATGGCCTGTTTCAAACGGCAGGATAGTCGCAAAATTCGGAGAACATGAGAATCCGGTATTGAAAACCGTAACCCTGAACTACGGAATTGATATTGCCGTTAAGGAAAATTCAGAGGTTAAAAGCGTCGCCGATGGAGAAGTCTCCAGAATATTTTGGCTGCCTTCGTACGGGAATCTGGTAATCATAGATAACTATAAAGGCTTGCGTACGGTCTATTCTCACCTCGCCGATATTTTCGTCAAAGAAGGCGACAAGGTAAAAGCGGGAGAGGCCATCGGGACAGTGGGAGAATCTCTCAGCGGTTCGGTTCTCCATTTTGAAGTCTGGCTGGAGAAGGACAAACAGGATCCTGAGACGTGGCTAAGCAAAAAGTAGAACACGTGTCAACGAAAGTCAGGGTGTTTTATTCCTTCTTTTTCATTCCTCTCATGCAGTTTCTTTTCTTTGTGTCGTCCTTTTTCAATTCAAAAGTGAGGCGCGGTTACCGCGGAAGAAAAAATCTTTTTTCTGATCTGGAAAGAAAACTTTCTACAGTTCCAGAGGGTCCTAGAGTATGGTTCCACGCGTCTTCTCTCGGTGAGTTTGAACAGGCAAAACCGATCATTGAAATTCTCAAGAAATCGGGGTATAGAATCATCGTTTCATTTTTTTCGCCGTCGGGGTATGAGCACTCGCAGAGATATCCGAACGCCGATGTCGTCACGTATATTCCGCTGGACAATAAGAAGAATGCCGCAAGATTCGTTAACCTTGTCAAGCCGCGCGTAATGGTGGTGATGAGATATGATTTGTGGATGAACCATATACTCGCCGCGAAAGAGTCAGGCGCGAAGGTTATTGTTGCCGACGCAACGTTCTCGATGAAGCTTCTGCATCGAGCGCGGTTCTTGAAAGATTTTTACAGGCAGCTCTACCGACTTGCGGATTCAATACTCACTACCACTTCTGAAAACAAAAAAATGTTCGATTTCTTCCTGGGTTCAAATGAAACTTCGGTCGTCGGCGATACGAGGTTTGACCGCGTCCATGGCAAAAGCGTTTCTAATAATGTCGGCGATGTTATCCCGATAAAGATTGATAAATCCAAACGTATCGTAATGATCCTCGGAAGCACCTGGCGCAGTGATATGGATATCGTCGGCGATGTGGTCAGCAGACTTTCAAAAGAGTATTCCAATTTATCGGTGATAATAGTCCCGCATGAGCCGACCGTCGAAGAAATTAGAAAGCTTAAGTCGCAATTTTCCGACGCCAGGGTATTCTCGGAAGCAGACAAATCCCAAATTGACGGTGCACCGGTTCTGATTGTGGATCGAGTCGGGATATTGACTCAGCTCTATGTCCTTGGTGACATCGCTTACGTTGGAGGCGGCTTCGGTGCCGGCATTCACAGCGTGCTTGAACCTGCAGTGTACGGCATGCCGATAATTACCGGTCCCCGCATCGAACGATCAGACGAGGCGATGGAGTTGATGCAAAATGGTGCACTGTTCTTCGTAAAGAATTCTGCCGGCGCTTATGAGATCATGCTCAAGATGGTACAGAACGAATCAGCGCGAAAAAAAGCGGCGAAAATCGCGAGAGAATTTGTGGACAAGAACATCGGTGCCTCTTCCGTCGTGGCGGAGCAGATCATGAGGTTTTGTCCCGAAGTAATCAATTCGGACGGCGGTTGAACTTTTAAAAGGTTCAGACAACCTTTCTAGATTGAAGACGATGCCAAGCGGAAGTGAATTCGTGATCCGGGTTGCAGCCTCGCTGGGGAAGAAGTTAATATTTGAGAAGTGGATAGAATTGCTGTACGATGTTTGTGAATCAAGGGATGAGAGCCGTACCTTCGAGGAGCTTGCGTTTGAAGCGAAGAGCTTTCGGAGATTGATGCGGTTGTTGAAGTCTGGCATTTCAGATAGGGAAGCAAGGGAAAAGGTCGAGACCGAAATTCAAAACACGCTCAAAAGGTTTTCTGCTCTTGTCGAAAGCGCATCTACAGATTTCAAAGAAAGCGAGAGAGAGCAGTTCGAAATTCAATTTTTCGGATCGGCGTCAAGCTCATTTGAAAACCTGACGAAGCTTCTGGATGATTTTTCTAGAATAAAAGACTTTTATCTCATGAAGCGAGATTCGGGAGAAAGACGCTGAAGAGGGGATTGGATACCGGGTCGAAATCGACGGTCACGTTTGAAGTCGATAAAAATATGACAGCCGACTTCGAAGGAAAGAGGATTCATGACGTTCTCTCGACGTTCCATCTCGTATATTATGCGGAGCTCGCCGTCCGGAAAATGATTGAACCGTTTCTCGAAGATGGTGAGGAAGCGGTAGGTTTCGAAATAAATCTGAAGCACCTCAGGCCGGCAAAAATCGGCGATAGAGCGGAAGTGACCGCGACGCTAATCAAGAAGGACGGAAAGAAATTGGTTTGCGAAATAGAAGCCGTCAATTCCAAAGAGAAAATCTGAATCGGCTCACAGACGCAGGTTTTGATTAGGAAAGGTGATCTTGATTAAGCCTGTGATGTTTCTGAAACCTTCGCGAGATTCGACGAAAGCATTTCTTCCGCTATTTCGTCGCAAACCGTATATCCGCTTCTTGTCAGGAGAATCTTGTGGTCTGACAATTCAGCATAGCCGTTCTTCTTCAAATCCAAAATGAAGCAAGGATCCAGGCGGATCTTGAATTTCTCATCCAAATCTTTCAGATCTATTTTTCCCTGCCGGAGCTGAAGCATTACGAACTCATCGATGAGTTGATTCTCGGTCAACTTCTCCTTTGCCGAGACCGGAAGTCTGTTTTCTGAAAGCTCGGAGATATATTTGCCTAAGCTTGAGACATTCCACCATCTTGTCTTGTTCAAAAAGGAATGCGCGCTCGGACCGAAACTCAAATACTCCTCACAGTTCCAGTATTTGAGATTATGCCTGCATTGAAATCCCGGCCGCGAGTAATTCGATATTTCGTAATGTTCGTAGCCGTTTTCCTCCAGGAAAGACATCGTAAGCTGGTACATCTCCGCTTCGATTGATTCGTCGAGAGGTTTTACCTGTCCTGACGCGACAGAGCTGAAAAGCGGCGTGCCCGGTTCAACGATCAAGTTGTACGCCGAGATGTGGGCAGGATTCAACGCGACCGCCTTTTCAAGATTGGTAGCGACTCTATCTATGGACTGCCCTGGAATACCGTAAATGAGATCGAGATTTATATTTTCGAATCCGCACTTTCGCGCAAGCATGAGTGCCTCAACCGCTTGCCGCGAATCGTGGATGCGCGAAAGAAATTTCAGCTCATCGTCGAAAAATGACTGCACTCCGAAACTCAGGCGATTAACGCCGAGATGTCGATAACCCGACAGCGATTCCTCGGTGACTGTACCAGGATTACATTCAACCGTGAATTCCGCTTCGGCAGAAATGTCAAAGTGTTTGTGGAGCGTTTCGAGTATTGAACCTATTTCCGCCGGTGATAGAAGGGAAGGAGTCCCGCCGCCGAAAAAAATTGTATCGGCTTCGTATCGCTGTGAGAGGTTCTCGGAGGATAGTTTTATTTCCTTGACAAGAGAAGACAGGAAAGCCTTCTGCTGCGATTGATTCTCCACTGAGTAGAAATCGCAATAAAAGCATTTCTTTTCGCAGAAGGGGACGTGAATATAGATCCCTACGGCCGCCGAATGCCCACCTATTTCACCAGAATGCCGATTCGATTCCATGCTATCGATGCAATTTTACTCGGTATGTCGTAGAACGGAATATTCGGATCCCACGACCAGTATACAATCATTGCCTTTCCGATAATGCTCTGTTCCGGGACGAATCCCCAAAACCTGCTGTCGAGACTGTTCTCGCGATTGTCTCCCATCATGAAGTAATAATTTCGCTCGATGGTGTAAGTCTTGACAGGGCTGCGGTCCACAAGCACGTGCGAGCCTGAAAGCTCACATGAATGTCCCTCACGCTCGATGAACGTCTGCCACTTCGGGAATGATGTCTCATCAAGTTTTATGATGTCGCCTTTTTTGGGAACTACTATCGGCCCGTAATAATCTTGATTGAAGTCGGACCTTTTCGGGAAAATTCCAGGATCGGGGTAGCCATCAGGATAAACTGCCGCGGTTTCGAATTTAGTATCGGGCGGGAAAGGAATTATCACGTGATTAACAAAAAGAACGCGGGCCTTTATCTGAACGGTGTCTCCCGGTGTGCCAATGCAGCGCTTGACGTAGTTTTCATGATCATCCGGTTTCACCTGGTCCCTGTATCCGGGCCAGTCAAATACCACGATGTCGCCCGTCTTCGGATGAGCGAACGCCGGCAACTGGAAAAAAGGGATGCTGATGTCTGTGAAAGGAAAATACTGAGGAGACTTCGCTCCGTAGATGAACTTATTTGCGAAAACAAAATCGCCGGTCATCACGGTATTTTCCATCGAGCCGCTCTGGACGCCGTAACCCTGAACGACAAAAGTAGTGAGGAGCAGGACAATTATGACGGGAGAAACATAAGTGCCTATCCAACCATTGGAATTCTCGTCGCGTCGTCCTTTTTTAAACTTGAGTTTCATAATTACTTCTCTTGACTCTCTAGTTTATCAGCATTCCAATTCTGCTGAACTGGATGCTTCCTAATTTTGCGAAGACATCGTAGAACGGGATATCCGGGTTCCACGACCAGTATACTATCATGGCTTCACCGACTATATTTTGGTACGGTACAAATCCCCAGAATCTGCTGTCGAGACTATTTTCCCTGTTATCACCCATCATGAAGTAGTAATTTCGTTTCACCGTGTATTCGGCGGAAGGTTTGTCGTCGACAAAAACCGTCTCACCTCGTAAATCACAAATGTGTCCTTCGCGCTCGATGAAGATGCGCCACTTCAAATAGTTTCTTGTACTCAGATGAATCACATCGCCCTTTTTGGGAACGACGATCGGTCCATAATAATCCTCATTGAAATCCGATCCCTCCGGAAAAATTTGGGGGTTCGGATAACCTTTCGGAAGATTGGAAACGGTTTCGAATTTTACGCCCGATGGATATGGAACAACTTGTCCGTTCACATACACGACCCGATTCATCACCTGGATGGTATCTCCCGGAAGGCCGATGCACCTTTTGATGTAATTCGTCGGCTCGGATGCTTTCACCTGATCTCTGTCCCCCGGCCATTCGAAGACGATGACGTCGCCGCGTCGTGGATACCTGAGTGTGGGAAGCTGGAAATAAGGAAGTGAGACGTCGGTGAAGGGGATATATTGCGGACTTTTGGAGCCGTAGATGAATTTATTTACCAGAAGAAAATCTCCTACGAGAAGCGTGTTTTCCATCGAGCCAGTCGGTATCCTGTATGCTTCGACGACGAACACTTTCAAAAGCAAGGCGGCAATGATCGCGAAGACCAGACCTTCAATTGAATCTTTGAGTTTTTTCTTCTGAGGTTTTGGTTTTGCTGTTGTGGTCTGTCCCGACTTTCCGGAACGGGCCGATGCTGGTTGACTCAATTTTTATTCTCCATTTCGGTTGCCAGTTATCAGTCTTCGGTTTTCATCTGGGTATGCCTGAGAACTGGCAACTTTCTTAAATTCAATCTTCGTCATTCAATGATAACACGGCAAGGAACGCTTCTTGCGGAACTTCTACTCTTCCAATTTGTCTCATGCGCTTCTTGCCTTCCTTTTGTTTTTCAAGAAGTTTTCTTTTCCTAGTGATGTCGCCGCCGTAACATTTCGCGAGAACGTTCTTCCTGATCGGCGAAATACTTTCGCGGGCAATCACTTTGCTTCCGATCGCGGCCTGCACGGCAACTTCGAAAAGCTGTTTCGGAATCAGCTTGCGAAGCCGCGAGCAGAGTTTCCTTCCCCAATCGTAAGCCTTATCGCGATGCACCACGGATGACAGGGCATCCACAACATCGCCGTTCAAGAGTATGTCCAGCTTGACGAGCTCCGATTCGCGGTAATCTAGATATTCGTAATCGAACGATGCATATCCGCGTGTCAGCGATTTCAGCTTATCGAAAAAATCGAATACAATTTCTGCCAGTGGAAGCTCGAATCTTATGTCGGCTCGTTTTGGGTCGATATACGTCGTGTTCTTGTAAACTCCTCGTCGGTCCATGCAAAGCTTCATCACGTTGCCAATATATTCAGACGGACAAATGATCTGTGCGGTTACATACGGCTCCTCGATGTGATCGATCTCGGCCGGCGCGGGCATGTTTGCAGGATTGTCTACAAGGACCGTATCACCCGTACTCTTCACGACCTTATATTCGACGTTCGGAACTGTCGTGATGATTGTCTGGTTGAATTCCCGCTCGAGCCTCTCCTGGACAATTTCCATGTGGAGCAATCCGAGGAAGCCGCACCTGAACCCGAAGCCGAGTGCAGTCGATGTTTCCGGTTCGTAGACTAATGCTGCGTCATTTAACTTGAACTTTGCCAGCGCATCTCTCAGTTCTTCAAAGTGTTCGCTCTGTGCAGGATACAATCCGCTGAATACCATCGATTTTACTTCACGATAGCCGGGAAGAGGTCCTGCAGCAGCATTATCGACCTCCATCACGGTGTCGCCGACGCGGGTCTCGGTGAGTTCTTTGACCCCTGCAATGAGGTAGCCGACATTTCCGGCCTCGAGCTCGCCGGTAGGTACGCGGTCCATTTCAAGTATCCCGACTTCTTCCGCGAGAAATATTTTGCCTGTCTTGTGGAACAAAACTCTGCTGTTTGTGCGCAGCGAGCCGTCTACGATTCTTATGTACGTCACCACTCCGCGATACGAGTCATACTTTGCGTCGAAGATCAGCGCGCGGAGCGGAGACTCCGAATTACCCGCAGGTGCAGGAATCCTCTGAACGACGGATTCGAGGACATCTTCAATTCCTATTTTTGCCTTTGCACTCGCGAGAAGTATTTCGTCCTCTCTGCAGCCGATCAGATCGACAAGCTGTTTCCTGACATCGTCTATCATGGCACTGGGAAGGTCGATCTTGTTTATCACGGGAACAATTTCGAGTCCCGCATCGATTGCCATATAAACGTTGCTTATCGTCTGCGCCTCAACTCCTTGCGATGCGTCGACGACGAGGATTGCGCCTTCACATGCGGCGAGCGATCGGGAGACTTCGTAGGAGAAATCGACGTGGCCCGGCGTGTCGATCAGATTGAGCGTGTAAGAGTTTCCATCGCGCGCTTTGTACTTCATCTGGATGGCATGGCTCTTTATCGTGATGCCGCGCTCGCGTTCGAGAGGCATGTCGTCGAGAATTTGATCGACCATTTCCCGTTCGGTGATCGTGCCCGTGTGTTCGAGCAGCCTGTCCGCGAGAGTCGATTTTCCGTGGTCTATGTGGGCTATTATGCAGAAGTTTCTGATAAGCTTCGGAGAGAGACTCATTATTGTTTTGTTAATTCATCACATCCATTCGCGTATCAATATACGCACCGGGCCGCGTTTTATCAATTTACGAAAAGGGAAGATGGTGGAGATTTGCAGACTTTGATATGTTCAGCTTCGCGTCCCCAAGAACGCTTGACAATACTTTACGGGTATGCTACATTTTAGCCGAGGCAAGATTAGGAATGATGTCGGAAGGGACAATTTCGGGAGGTGCACGGAAACGAGACCGGGATGTTCAAAGACCTGCAGCGAAAATTGAATTTGCGAACGTACTCACACAAGAAGCGTAATAATGTAATACTCTTTTTGTCCATATACGGGCATAATAACGTAATACGTAATTACAGTAGTTGTCTGCCACCTCCTTGAGATGATTTGAAAGAAAGGACGGATCGTATGAAAGGATTTTGGCTGCTCTGTTTTGCTTCTATAGGCATATTGCTATTCGCCAGCCGTTCTCAAGCGCAGGATACCACCGTTGACCTGCGTGTTCGCGTTATGATGACTTCTTCAGGGCTCTTGGGCGATAGCCTTTTTGCCGATGAGTATCCCAATGATATCCAATTCAGAAGTGCCGCTAGGTTTGTCAATCGTATAATGGCTTATGGGGGAGCATTCAAGGTCTGGATTGGCCCGCGTGGTTGGACTGGTTCCAGTGCTTGCGGAGCTGATGGAAACGTTTGGGTTGACTTAAATCCTCAGAATGGAACAGACAGCACAGGGCCATATATCCATTATTGGGAAATACCTGCGTGTGCAGGCTGTATTTTCAGCGCGGCAGCCCCATACTTCCCTGACGCAATGCGTGGATGGAACCTTGATTTCAATCGAGATGGGAAGATTCCAATCAAAGTTCCGCACGGTCTCAAGATTACCTCGGTATCGCCGACGCTCATAACTTACACCCTTCCAGACTCGAACGGTCTAAAGGTGGAAGGAGTTGCGTATTACAATAGCGGCGGAGAAGACTCCGATGCCTCATTCTCCAGTGCTGAGTTTGCGATGCCTGCCAAAGACTCCGTTCTGACGAGCTTTCTATTGAAGACCTTCATTCAACGTGAGGGCTTGAAGTGACGTATCGCGGCGCGGCGGCGGCAGATAACAACGAGAAAAGAGAAGCTCGAATATTGTATATGATGGTGCTCGCTTCACGGCGCACACATAATAGGCTGCGAGGAGTGCGCCGCGACTCTTTTCTCGCGGACGTTAGGTGACATTGGCTAAGGGCTTCACTAATGAGAAATGGTTCTAAGAAAGACGGACTTGATTGGATGGAGGCTACAGGCTTCAGTATATCCAAAGACCGTCCAGGCTTGACGGCTGCAAAACATGACTCGATTCCAACGGATGCGGGCAAGCGCATCTATATGGTGAAAGAGGACCTTAAAGATTATCGAGGTCATGGAGTTCTCCTATACTTTGCGGATTGGTCTGTGTGGCCCTCAGGCGAGTGGTTCCCGCTGTTCGAGCGATTGCAGTCTGCATGCAAATTGGAGGGCAGATTGATAGATAAGCCATCGTACTTCTTCGGTGCGAATGAATACGATGATATGCTGAACTTCGTGATGATCGGTGTCATTTTTCTATGGGACTTGTATGTGATGTCAGACGATGGTCGAGTCGTATTCTACTCGCATGACGAAATGAGAGATATTGGTGAAAGGGCTTTAGATGGGCACGCCAACGTCACCTAGAAACCAGAAAGAAGACACTGATCATGGTATATGATATCGAGTCGCTTCATGGCGCGAAGCGCGCCACGACTTTTTCTGTGATGGACATCGGGTGTCATTGGTTTGTGTTCGCGCTCATAAACAAAGGAGAATCCTATGAAAACTAGTCTTCTATTACTTTTGACCGTCGTATCATTCGGATGTCAGAGCAACCCGCCTCAATATATTGCAGTCAATGGGACTGCAACTGTCAAAGTTCCAGTTGATTACTTTGAGGTTCGTATCTCGATCAGGAACCAGAATGCAGACTTGAATAAGGCGAATGAACAAAATAAGGCGTTAGTGATGAAGATGTTTGGCATCCTAAAGAAGTTCTCTATCACGGACTCTGACTTTGTGACGAAAACCAGCGAGACCACAGAGAGCCTTCTCCCGTCATATTTGAGGTATGATCTGGAAAAACATATACCTGGAATTGAATATGCGGGGGACCTGATTCTCCGGAATACTGCAGACTACGACGCTTTGTTCAAGGAACTGATTGCGCTCGGCAACGTAGAGGTTGGGGTTTATAATTTTGGTTCTTATGATATCAAGAAGTACAAGGAAGAGTCGTATCAGCAGGCTGTCATTGATGCCAAGCGGCGTGCAGAACTTTTACTTTCTGGTACTGGAAGCAAGGTTGGAAAAATATTCAAACTTCTTCAAGATGGGCAAGATAGATATAAGGAATACGACGATATTGAAGGACTCTTATCCTCTAGACAAGCCTTGACTAGAACAGCGGCGATGCTTGCCTTGCCGATGCCTAATACTTTTAGGAAAAAATATTTCGATCAGACCGCCGCTGTCACGGTTATCTATGAAATTGAGTAGCCTGGTACACTACCTTCATGCTTTGATGCGCAATGCATTGAGTGCACGATAGGAGGAAAAAAGTGAATCTCCGTTGTATATTCAAGAAGATTAGTTAACTCCCAATGGAGTATGCCGCAATCGGGAGTGAACGATGCGGTGAGATTTCTTTTTGCATTTGCATATAAGGATAAATAAATGGAAGGAAAGACTATGAAAATTGCCACTGCATTATTGATGGTCGTTGTAATTTCTCTCCCCGGCTATTCGCAGTCAAAGACTTTCATTCGCGAATATACGTACACGGCAGGCGATGCCGACAGCAAAGTGACCTCACGCGCAATAGCGCTCGATCAGGTGAAAAGGATTCTGCTCGAAGAGATCGGAGTTTACCTTCAGAGCACATTTGAAATGACGAAGCAGGAAGAGAACGGGGGGCTGAAAGACCTGACCAAGGAACAAATACAGAGCATCACAGCCGGAGTCACCGAGACAAAAATTCTCGAGGAGAAATGGAACGGTGAAACCTATTACATGAAGGCTTCGATTACCGTCGACCCTGAAGAGGTGGAAAAAAACGTCGCGCGTATTGCAAACGACGAGGGTAAGGTAAAAGAACTCGAGGAGACAACGCGAAAAGCCGACAGTGCCTATGCAGAAATTGCGGAGCTGCGAAAGCAGCTGGATGAGGCAAAAAATGAAAATGAAAGACTCAAAGCTCGAACGAACTATGAAGAAGCCTCCAACAGACTTTCCGCCAGCGATTGGTTCCAGAAGGGGTACAACGCTGCAGACATGAAAGATGATGATAACGCGATAGTTTATTATGAGAAGGCAATCGAACTCGATCCGAATTATTCGCTTGCATACAACAATCTCGGAATCTCCTACTACAATAAAGGCAACATCGTCAATGCCATGACCGATTACAAGGAGTCGATTCAACTCGATTCCCACTTTGCACTGCCGCATTACAATTTGGGCATCGCGTACTACGCTAGGGGCGACACCGAGGACGCCATTGCGGAATATGAAAAGTCAATCGAACTCGATCCGCAATATTCGAATGCCTATAACAACCTGGGTCTCGTCTACTATGACAGGGGCCAGAACGACGATGCAATCGCAGAGTACGATAAAGCGCTGGCGGTCGATTCGAGAAACCCGCTTCCTTATTACAACCTCGGTCTCGCTTACTGTGCGAAAGGCGATACCGAGACCGCCATTACGGAGTACGAAAAGACAGTTGAGATCAATCCACAGTATTCAAATGCCTATAACAATCTGGGACTGATCTTTTACGACCGAGGTGAGATCGACGAGGCAATCACGGAATACGACAAGGCTGTCGAAGCCGATCCAAGTAATTCGCTCGCTTACTATAATCTGGGGCTTTGCTACGATGATAAGCACAACACCGATGAAGCTATCATGGAATACGAGAAGTCGATCGAACTCAATCCTCAGTATGCGAACGCCCACTTTTATCTCGGGCTGATCTACTTGAATAAAGGCGATAACGCCAGGGCGGTCACGGAGTATGAAAAAGTGATTGAGCTCGAATCGAATAATTCGCTCGCCTATTACAATTTAGGACTTGCCGAATACAATCAGGGGGACAACGATGATGCCATAACGCACTATGAGAGATCAATCGAGGTCGATCCGCAATATACGAACGCCTATTATAATTTAGGCCTTGCATACGCTGCGAAAGGCGACAACGATGAAGCGATCATAAACTATAAAAAGGCGGTCGAACTTTCCCCGCAGTACACAGATGCGTATAATAATATAGGGCTTGCATACTACTCAAAAGGCGACAACGACCTGGCTTTGGAAAATTACGAGAGGGCGGTCGGGATCGATCCCAATTACGGACTCGGCTACTACAACATCGGAATTGTTTATTATCACGAGGGAGATAAAGAGAAAGGGATCAGGTACTTCAAGAAGGCAGCTCGGCTCGGAAATTCCAATGCGCAAGACTGGCTGACTAAAAATGGCTATTCATGGTGATGGAAATTATGGAGAGGCGGATCTCTAAGAAGACCGATAAGCCCCGGTAAATTACTCAAATTATATGACCAGCGGATACTGCGCATAGTCATTCGTTTCCGTTCGCTCTGACGGGATGTGAGAGTTGCATTCTATGAGTGAATGAAATAAATTTGGGAGTCATATGGGCAGTGTCCTAGATGATGTCGAATTAGTACATGCTTCATATTCGGAAGGAATGTGGTCGATGGGGATAGGCAGCATGGTACAGGAATGAAATAGTTAGTGATCATTTTATGAGTTAGGAGGTTTATAAAATGAACAATGAACTATCGACTCTTTACTCAGATCTTGCCTCAGTTTTCTTTCGGTATGCGCATATTTCAGGGGCACTTGAAACGTACATGACGGTTCTCGAGGATCGAGATCTCCAGAAAGCCTTCAGCAAAATCGTTTTAGGCACGGAAACGGAATGGAAACAGATTCATCGCTTCATGAATGTGAAGGGGATAAATGTGAAATGGTATCCCGAACTTCCCGTTCATAGTATCATCGGGGAAAAAGAGTCCCTGTTTAATTTCTTATATGGCGTTACGCTGAGTCGCATGGTGGATCATCTTGATTTTTATTTTTCTTCCATACTGCGGAATTGTTACAAGTTGACCGAACCGATCAGCAGCCCTTTTACGCAGTTTATGCTGAGAACTGGAATTGATTTGCATGCGCGCAAGCATGGGGCTTTCATGTCCAAGCTGGTGCAGGACAGACGTAAGATCGAACATAACAGGGCGCAGATTGACCGCGACCTGCTTAACGAAATGGTCAAGCAGCATGTCAATCATGTCTATAAAGAAGGTGATACAATTCAGAAAAACCATATCGATGTGGTGCTCACTTATCAGGTTATTCGGGAATTCGCACAAGATGTCGAGGCGGAACTGGCAAAAGTAATGAATAAACAGAACGCAGTTTAATCTGCCGTGCGGCGGCCATGCGGGGTGCGTAGAAATCGATTATCGTGGTTCCCATAAAGGGAGGGCTGTACTAAACCAACGAGTTTATACTTCATCCATGAAATAAATCCGAGGGGCAAACTGCCATTGATCTCATTTGTTCAGAATTCGTGCGCAGAAGCTTCACGCACCCAGCCTTACTAAATCTTCTTTCCTTCTCCGCCACGTCACAACAAATCCAATCACCATTATTATCACTCCGCCCCAGACGAGATTGATGAATGGCTTGATTGTAGCTTCGATGACCAGCACCGGCTTCTTGTTTAAATTGCTTTGCTGCGCTTGAGCAAGAAGTGAAACATCGGACGAGTTCTTCGCCGGGATGTAGCCAATCATAATGGATGCCTGTTTCGTCTTGTCGTCGACGTGGACGTCGGTAACGGTGAACTGATCCCCTGACTTTGTGGTTGCGGTGTTAAGCTCGTTCTGCCCGCCGGGTACTATCTTGTTTGACGGCATCACCATTTCCGTTTTGCCGTCGGCATTCGTCAGTTCGATCAATGAAGCAAGATCGAACGCTTTCCCGTCTATCATGGCCTGTCTCTGATCATCTGCAACCTGAAACCCTTTAAACTCCATGGTATATTTCCCGAGCCTGACGGGTTCGTTCAAGTTGAGCGCGACCTGGACGCCGTATTGACTCGCTTCGATTCCGCTGCCGCTGCTTTCTTCGAGCGCCTGCGGGGACAAATAGAGATCGCGTGTCAGCATGTTCTTCCCGATGAACGCGAGCAATGATGGCTGACTGAAGATATCGTAGTTGACAAGGCTGAAGATATACGGATGACGCATGATTGCGCCGCCGTTATAGGAGCTCGCATACATGACGAGAGGTGCGTTGAATTTGCTTCCGCCGTTATCGACGGTGACGTTGTAAGCGGTTTTCTCTTCGTCGATCTGCGAAGTCCCGACGTATGTAAGTTTGTATCCGAATGCATCCGCAGGTTGGCCCAGCGGGAGACTGAGTGTGACGTGTTTATCATAATGAGCCGACGCGATGATCCCGATGAACAGCAGCGACACGCCCACGTGAGCAACCGAAGCTCCCATGAACTTCGGATTACCCTTGGCAATTTTATAAGCGATCTCCAGGTTCACAAAGAATGCGAATGCGCTCGAAATGAAAAACAAAACCATCATGATGTCGTGCATCCCTGCAAATATCACGATCACCGTGAGTATCGTGGCCGCAGATGCAGGAAGCTGCATTGTCTTGAGAAGAGTCTGAGAGTTAGACTTTTTCCACCAGAAAAGTTGTCCGAGGCCGATCATGGCGGCCATGAGAATTGCGAGCGGGAGATTTGTCTTGAGATAATAGCTCGTGTCGATCGCGCTCGCCTGGCCTTTCAGAATATTTGTGATGAGTGGTGCGCTCGTGCCGATCAAGGTGAAACCCGCGACGATGACGAGCGATGCGGCACCCAGGAAAAGGGCGAACTCCCGTGAAGTAAGTGTGTAATGAATTTTTTGTCTCGGAATTTCTCTCACTCGCAGGAAGTACAAGCTCAGGCCCAAGATCAGGAAGAATCCGATCAGCGCCACGAGGAGAATATAGACCCACATTCCGGGTGTCTCAAAACTATGAACCGATGTATCGCCGAGAACCCCGCTGCGTGTGAGAAAAGTACTGTAGAGAACCAGGAGGAACGGAAGCATTCCCATGATGAAATTTGCTCTTAAGAAACCTCCCGTGCGCCGCTGTACGAGCAGCGTGTGAACGGAAGCTACCGCTACGAGCCATGGTATGAACGATGAATTCTCGACGGGGTCCCATCCCCAAAATCCACCCCATCCTAATGTCTCATATGCCCAGAAGCCGCCGAGTGTTATTCCGAATCCGAGAATTGCCGACGTGAAGAGTGTCCACGGCACGGCGACATTTGTCCAGTTCCTATAGTCTTTTCTCAGCAGCCCGGAGATCGCATGCGCGAACGGAACCGCGGTTGATGCGAAGCCGAGGAACAAAATCGGCGGGTGGATCACGATCCAGAAATTTTCCAAAAGCGGATTTAATCCTCTGCCGTCATCGGGCATCATGCCCGGGTGCGCGGTCTGGGGCCACGTCTGCCAGACATACTCGAAAGGATTTTTCACGACGGCCAGCAAAATCAGAAATGAAGCTATCGCAGAATAAATTCCCATCACGGACGACTCGTAGTGATGCCTTCTCGAATAGTTCATCAGGATCAGACCGATGATGCATGTGTACATCGTCCATAACATGAAACTTCCTTCCTGTCCCACGTAGAAAGTCGAAACCAAAAGTGCCGAGGGGAGGCTGAGAGAACTGTAACTCCAAACATAAGTATATTGAAATTGATGGGTGAGGAGCATGTTCATCAGGTAACCCGCCGTCAGTATAACCGAAGTTGCTCCGATATGGTATCCTGCACGCGCAACCTTCAAAAACTTTTTATCGTCCACGTTTCCGCCAGAGGCGGATGCGCCTTTGGCGTGGAAGAAACTATAGACGTACCCGAACGTCGCAATCAACATTCCGGCGAACCCGACCAGAATCAGAACATGACCGATCATATTATTCTTACCTCAACTTACCAGTTATTGGTAGTCTGTAGGAGCTTGTGCTGAAGATTGAGGTCCCGTTTTCGACTGATATTTTGAAGGGCATTTTGTGAGGACATCGCTTGCATAGAACACACCGTTTTCGCAGCGTCCCTTCGCCACGATGTCGTTTGCTATCTCAAAGTTGTTCGGCTTCGCGCCCGCGAGCACGACAGGCAAAACTGTCTTTTCGTCGTCGGCCATGTAGAAATGGAATGTGTTTGTGTGCGGGTCATAGTATGTCTGCATGTCTTTTACCCAGGAGCCTTTCACTTGCACGGTGCGGTGCGTTTGTGCAGCCGCCTTGGCCGAAACGTATTCTATGTTGTTCTGCATGAAAGAAATTGCGCCGAAAATTATAAACGCAACTATAACCAGCCCGCCGACCACGTACTTAGCTTTCATCTTGCTGCTTTCTCCTTGTCAGATTCGCTCCCGCGAGCCGGATCTTCGATTTGCTCGTATAGCTTATTCACCTTCTTATCTAACCGAAACAAATAGAGAAAAATTCCCAGCCATATAACCAATACGATCGCCAAAACCACATAAAGCGAATGTTGATCGAGGAAACTGTAGAGTGAACTCATTTAATTTTCTCCGCTCAATTGTCTGTTTGCCATTAAATTTATCCTCGTCTTTAACTGGAACAGCCAGATGTACAGGGCAGTGAACCCGATCAGAGATGAATAGAAGACGTATCTCATGTTCATATCCATATACATTTTACCATTAGCATTTACAATCGGTGCAGGTGAACCTCCGCCGCCCGGATGGAGACTGAAAGTTATTCTTGGCATGATGAAAACGAAGAACGGAACGGTGACAAATGCCACTATCGAATAAACCGCCGAAAGAGATGCTCGTCTCTCCTCGATCTCCAACGCGCTGCGAAGAGAAAAGTATGCTCCGTAAATCATGAGGAGAACGAATATGGAAGTTTCCCGTGGATCCCAGTTCCAGAAACTTCCCCAGTTAAACTTCGCCCATATAGAACCCGTGATCGTTGCGAGGACGCTGAAGATGAAACCCAGTTCGGCGGCAGTCGCTGACTTGACGTCATACGTCATGTCTTTTTTCCTCAGGTAACCGATGCCGTACCACATCGACATGAAAAATGCGAGGACCGCGAGCCACGACATGGGGACGTGAAAGAATATTATCCGTGCCTTGGGACCCAACCCCGGAATCTCGCCGATCGGCATAGCGAAACCGAATGCGGCGACCGCAGCAATCCAAATTCCTATTAATATTTTCATCCAGCTTTTCATCAATCTCTCCAGACAAAATCAAATAAAAGAATCGAAACCGTCGTAACAACGACGGCATATGAAATCATTATCTTAAGATCATCGGCGGCGCTGGCGACGGGGGCACCTTCAACCGAAAGACGCGTTGCGTCGATGACACTCATCAGTAAAGGGAGCAATATTGGAAACGATAGAACGGGGTAGAGTGTTCCCTTCGAGTTTGCTTTTGATATGATTGCTGCGATGAAAGTCGAAGCAGATGCTAGTCCGAAACTTCCGATCAAGATCGTGAGCAGAAAAATCACGGGCGACTGGATTGTGAACGTCGGCATGGTCAATAGATAAGCCGTGGTTATCATCGCATTCAGGACGTAGATCAGCAGCGCATTGAATGCCAGCTTCCCGAGGAGGACCGACGTCGGTTTGACCCAGAGCTGCAAGGTCATCGTAGTTCCTCTTTCTTCCTCACTGACAAATGACCGCGAGAGACCGCTCATCGCCGCGAAGAAAATTATTATCCACAAAATCCCGGCGGAAAGGCTCGGTGAAACGGTCTCTCCTGTCGTAGAAAAGAGAACAATTGAGAGTGTGACCACGACGAACATAATCAGCGCGTTCAGCGCATAGCGTGTACGGAGTTCTCCATAAAGGTCTTTGGTGAATACAGCGGCGGCTCCTCTCATGCGATGAAGATAGCCCGATGGAGATACATGTTCAAGGAAGGGATTCTCAGATGGTCGGAAGCGGAGAGGGAGGCAAACTACGTCCCGCAAAGAGCGGCGGAACTTCGTTTGCTTGAGGATTCAAAATGCACTCTTAAATATGTTCGCTCAGGATCCTTTTCTTCAGAATCGCTTTGCACGACCCGGTCTTGAAATATTTTTCTAATTTTCTCGCTTGCTGTTCTGTTTCGACTCCGATGAGCCCAGCGAACTTTAGGGGTCTGTAGACCTTTGTAGATTGCACCATGCCGTCGTTATGTTCAGCAAACCGTCTTTTCAACGAATTTGTTGAACCAACATACAGAAAATCCTTTGAGAGACTTTTCAGAAAATACACAAACCAGAAGTTGTTGAACATTAAATCCCCCTGACCTTTTTAAAATGAGCCTGCCAGACGAAGTCCCACTCCAGGATTTATTCTAGATTTGGGTAATCATGCGGGACGTAGTCTGGCGGAGAGGGAGGGATTCTGCGCCAGAGGCGCATGAGCCTACGGCTCAGAACCCTCGATTGATTTAGGCTTAGAATGTGGTGGCGCCACGTGTTCGTCGAGCCACTTACGACCGACGCCGGTTTTGAGAAACGACTCACGTTTTCGAGCTTCGACTAGTGTCGGGTAGGATTCAACGTGGACCAGTACCCAAGTTGTGCCTCTTGCAGTGAAAGTTGTCTTCTTCTTGTTGTGATCTTTAAGCCTCTCCTCTGGAGACCTCTCCGTTGAACCGACATACCGTTTTTGAAGTTTCTCACTCCAAAGGACGTAAACCCAGCTCATTGTTGAGCACATATCGAAGCGGAGAGGGAGGGATTCGAACCCTCGATACCCCGAAGGGTATTCCGGTTTTCGAGACCGGCCGATTCAACCACTCTCGCACCTCTCCAGCACCTTTTTCGATCACCTGCAAGACGAAGCTCAAGCCCGGTCCTGCGGAGAGGGTGGGATTCGAACCCACGGTACAGTCTCCTGCACACACGCTTTCCAGGCGTGCCAATTCAGCCACTCTTGCACCTCTCCAGGCGAATTTGTCGTTAAATTTAACACCTTGGCACGATGGCCACAAGAAATATTTCCACCGGTGGCTAAGCATAATTCTTGATTTTTACTTTAGACCAGAATATCTTGCAATCAGATTAGGAACACGAATGAGCACTGATGATTTTGATTTTACGTTCGACGACGAGCAATTCGACGAGTTCGAAAAGCATAACATCGACGAGGAAATAAGACGCCTCCGCAAGGAGGAACCAACCTTTTCGAACATCGCCGCATTGGAAGAAATAATAGACTATTTCATGAGTCAGGATAAATACGAAGATGCCCTTTTCTTTGCGAACAAATTAGTCGCGATCATGCCTGCAAGCGCCGAGAATCTGGCACGAAGAGGGGAGATAAACGAGGCGCTGGGGAAATTTGAAGTCGCGCTGGAAGATTACACCAGAGCGATTGAATTGAATCCGGTGGAAGTTGACGCATTGATCGGAAGGGCAAGCTGTTTGCAGATGCTTGACATGTTCGAAGAAGCCCTTGATAACATAGATCGGGCTCTTGATATCGAGCCCGGAAGTTATGAAGCCTTGATGAATAAAGGGGTGATTCTCGAGAAACTCGGAAAATACGAGGATGCTTCGAAAGTTTTCAAGTATCTGACAGAGCTTGATCCTGAGGATAAAGACGCGTGGTTCGAGCTGGCATATTGCTTTGATTATCTCGAGGAACCGGACAGATCTTTAAAATGCTACGACAACGTGATAGAGCTGGATCCGTACAATCACAGAGCATGGTACAACCGCGGCATCGCATTGAGTGCCCTTGGAAAATATCAGACTGCAGTTGAGAGCTACGATATGGCAATTGCGATAGATGAAAAGTTCAGCGCGGCATGGTATAACCGGAGCAACGCGCTTTTAAGCATGGGCAAACTGCAGGAAGCGATCAAGAGTTACAAGACGACATTGAAGTATGAGCCCAACGACGTCGCAACATGGCACAACATGGCAACGGCTTATGAGGAGCTCGGCGAATACAAGGAAGCAATTCGATGTTATACGGAGGCGTTGAAAGGCGATACGAATCATATCGAATCCCTTTTCGGCAGGGGAGTGTGTTATGATGCGATCAACATGTATAAAAAGGCGCTCGTTGATTTTAACAGGGCATCGGAACTGGACGGCTCCGACCATGATATATGGCATGCAAAGGGCGACGTGGAGTTCACGCTGGAGCTCTTTAAGGATTCAGTGGAAAGCTACCGGCGCGTCACGGAACTGAAGCAGGATAATGTTGACGCGTGGGTTGATCTCGGGGATGCTTTGGTCGAATGCGATAATTTTAATGAAGCGCTGCAATCTTATGACAAAGCCATTGAAATTTCTCCCGACTGGGGAGAAGCGTATTATCAAAAATGTAAATGCTGCCTCCAGATCGGCGCTTATGACGACGCAATCAGAGGTGCCAAGAAAGCTTTGGAGTTGGAACCTCATAAGATCAATACCTTCTTTCAGGATTTCGGACAGATCCAGCACTCAAATCCTGAAATCTTAATTAAATTTGTTTTCCCAGTTTATCAATGGTTGGTGAATGAAAAAAAATATAAAGAGTCTCACTAAGTTAGTCGGGATTATAGGTCATCCGATTGCGCACAGCTGGTCTCCTGTAATTCATGAAACGGCATTCAAGCTTGCCAAACTGAATTATTCTTATTCTGCATTTGATGTCCATCCGAAGCGCCTGGGCGATGCGTTGAAGGGAATGTCGGCTCTCGGGATAGTCGGGGTAAATGTGACGGTTCCTCACAAAGAAGCCGTCATGGAACATCTCGATGAAATCTCCGCCGACGCAAGACTCGTCGGAGCAGTAAACACTATCTACGTCCAAAATGATTCGTTGGTTGGCCATAATACCGATGTGGACGGAGCAGTAGCCGCATTGAAGCCTTACCGCGACCAGATTGCGGACGAAAACGTGACGATTTATGGCGCGGGCGGCGGAGCGCGCGCAGTTGTCTATTCGCTTATCGCACATTTTAAGCCGGCTCAGATTTCGGTCATCAACCGCGATACGTCGCGTGCCGAGTTGTTAAAGAAATTCTTTTTCGATTCGCAGAATTATAAAAATATCAGAGTGGTTGAGCTGCACAATATCAATGAAGGAACTGTGGTGGAGTCAAGCAAACTCATCGTAAATGCGACTCAGGTCGGGATGTCTCCTGCGGTGAGTGAGAATATAATGGTACAGGACGACCGTGACTATGATGGAAAAATCTTCTTCGATCTCGTCTATAACCCGGTTCACACAAGTTTTCTCAGGGCTGCCAAGAAGAAAAATGCTGTCACGATCAGCGGACTTGAAATGCTCTACAATCAGGCCGCAAGTGCCTTTGAGCTCTGGACGGGAGTCGCAATGCCTCTGGAAAGAGTACGCGCCAAGCTTGACGAAAGATTTTTAGGAGAGGGTTCTCGGAAAAAGCAAAAAGTCTCAGCTCATTGAGGATTTGAAAAGAGTTCCTCGATAATCAGAAGCGCGTCGTCGACAGGTCTTTTTGAAATTTCCTTTTCAAGAACGCTTGCCGAAAGCCTTCGGGCAGCTTCCCTCACTCCGGCAGGGAATTCTTCTGTCACCGAGATCAATTTCAGAGTTTCGTTTGCATCAAGGACTCTCATCCCGGAAGACCCCGGGCGCAAGCCTTTTGCGTGTCCAAAAGCCTGAAATGCTTTTCCGACAGATCGTCTCGCGCAGACTCTCGCCTTGCCTTCATTACCCAGATTCATAGCATCTTGAGCCAGCCTAAGCTCGCCTTGTATTTCTTCCGGCAGATCCGTCAGTTCCATTCTTTAAATATTCCTCTAGATAGCGAGCGGTGTGTGAGTTCCTATTTTTCATGATCTCCCTCGGCGGACCCTCGGCAACAATTCTCCCGCCGGCTTCGCCGCCTTCCGGTCCTAGATCTATTATCCAATCGGCGCACTTGACGACATCGAGATTGTGTTCGACCACTATGGCTGTATTTCCTCTATCGACCAATTTTTGCAGCAGATCGAGAAGTATTCTGATGTCTTCAAAATGAAGTCCAGTGGTCGGCTCGTCGAGGATGTAAAGAGTTCTTCCTGTGGAGACTTTGGAGAGTTCCGTGGAAAGTTTTACGCGCTGCGCCTCGCCGCCGGACAATGTAGTGGAAGACTGGCCGAGTCGTATGTAACCGAGTCCGACTTCGTTCATGGTTTGCAGCTTTCTCTTTATCGCGGGGATTTCAGTAAACAATTGGAGAGCGTCTTCGACCGTCATCTCCAGTACATCGGAAATGGATTTCCCTTTGTATTTGACGTCGAGGGTGGCCGCACTGAATCGCTTTCCGTTGCACACTTCGCATTTGACGTAAACATCCGGAAGAAAGCTCATCTCGATTTTCCGCATCCCGTCTCCTTCGCAAGACGGACAGCGGCCGTCTTTTACATTGAATGAAAAACGGCCCGGTTTGTACCCCCGGATTTTCGATTCAGGAAGCTGCGCGTAAAGATCTCTGATTGCCGTGAAGACCCCGACGTAAGTCGCAGGATTGGATCTCGGAGTCCGGCCGATAGGAGACTGGTCGACGTTCACGACTTTGTCGATGAACTCAATTCCGGAAATCGATTTGTAGGGAAGAGGCTGCTCGGCGAGTCTGTAAAAATGTTTGCCGAGAATTCTGTACAAAGTGTCGTTGATAAGACTTGATTTGCCCGATCCGCTCACACCGGTGATGCAGATGAAAAGTCCGAGTGGAAATTTGACTTTGATTTCCTTGAGATTGTTTCCGGAGGCTTTCTCGATCACCAGAGACTTTCCGCTAGGTTTTCTCAAATTTTTGTCGGGCCTGATCGGAATTTCTTTTTCGTTGCGGAGGTAAGCGGCGGTCAGCGATGCCTTTCTTTCGGATAAAAGCTCTTTCAGCGTTCCCGCTTTCACGACGTAACCGCCATGTTCTCCTGCACCCGGGCCGAGATCTACGATGTAATCGGCGTTTTCCATCGTCTCGCGATCGTGTTCCACGACTATTATGGTATTCCCTATGTCCCGAAGCGACTTCAACGAATTGATGAGCCTTTCGTTGTCGCGTTGGTGGAGTCCTATTGAAGGCTCATCTATGACGTACAATACGCCGGTCAGCTGTGACCCGATCTGGGTTGCCAGCCTAATCCGCTGCGACTCACCGCCTGATAAAGTTCCCGACGGGCGGTTAAGATTCAAATAATTCAAACCGACATTCAGCAGGAACGCGAGTCTCGTCTTGATCTCGTGGAGGATAGGTTGAGCAATTTTCTGATTTCTTTTAGGAAGAGTCAAGTTCTTGAAAATATTTTCTACTTTATCGATCGAGCCGCTCACAACGTCGTCAATTGTTGTGGACCTGCCATCGCCGTCGATGACTCTTACAAATCTGCTTTCAGGTTTCAAGCGCGTGCCGTCACAGATCTCGCAAGTTGTGAAAGGCAAGTGAGCTTCGATGTCTTTATACATATCTCCGAAGTACGCCTCGAAATCGAGGTTACGAAGCATCGGGACAAGTCCCTCAAATTTTGTCCCGAGATTTGAAATTGACACCCCGGCGAACTTAATCCTTTTCTGCGAACCCTTTTGATTTTTGCCGAAGAACAGAAGGTCGCGAATCGTAGAGTCAAATTCCTTAAACGGCGTACCGGCATTGACGCCGTGAGGTTCAAGCATTCGGTTCAAGATGCTCATCAGGAAAAAATCATCGCGTCTTGGAAACAATAATGCACCTTCGGTGATCGAAAGCCCTGGAGCGGTAACGATGGCATCCGGCGTGATATTTCTGCTGAGGCCGATTCCGTTGCAGTTGCGGCACATTCCGAATTTTGAGTTGAACGAGAAAGAGTTAGGCGCAAGGTCAGGGTAGCTCGTTCCGCATTTTGGACATGATCTTAGCCGGCTGAAAAAAATATCTTTTTTGAGATCATAATCATGGATGATAACTGTGCCCGCTCCTCTTTCGAGCGAGAGCTTCAGCGAGTCTCTTAGTCTCGGGGAAACCTTTTTTTGGATTTTTAGTTTGTCGACGACGAGCTCGATCGTGTGGGTTGAATAACGTGAAACTTCCATCCCCTCATTGAGGTCGCGCAAGCTTCCGTCGACTCTCACTTGAACAAATCCTTCTGCCATCAGCTCTTTGAAAAGTTCACGGTAATGTCCCTTTCTCCCGATGACGAGCGGTGCGAGTAGCAGAATGTTTTTATTGTTGAGATCGCTCAGGATTGTTTGCAGAATCTGCTCATGCGTCTGTTGCTGCACGGGAATATTGCAATTTACGCAGAATTGTGTCCCGACTTTTGCGAAGAGGAGCCGGACATAGTCGTAAATTTCGGTGACCGTTCCGACCGTAGAATGAGGATTGGTGCTGATGGTTTTTTGTTCGATTGCCACAGAGGGACTCAGCCCTTCAATCAAATCAACATCCGGTCGTTCAAGTATTTCAAGGAACTGCCGGGCGTAGGCCATCATGGTCTCCAGGTAACGCCGCTGTCCTTCGGCATAAATTGTGTCGAAGGCCAGAGATGATTTTCCGCTTCCGCTGAGCCCGGTGATGACTATGAATTTGTCCCGGGGCAAATCTAAATCTATTGACTTCAGATTATGCTGCCGCGCGCCGCGGATCGTGATGTTGCTTGTATCGGGTTTTTCTTCCATTCGAGTTCCGAATTTACGCCGAACCGTCGCGAGATTCAATTCAAAAAGTGAGACACGACGTTTCGAAGGCGTGTGACTTAGACTGCACGGATTGGTCGATTTTTGCCGGTCATTATCGAGCCCGGATATGTGCGCCGCAAAAGCTCGGGGATGTTAATGTGCTGGTTCTTTACCCTCAAGAAATATTAAATTTGTCCCGGATGAGAACCTTAGACTGCGGCATATTTTACGAATGGGAATACGATAAAGATTTTGTGTCTATCCTCTCGAACGAATTGAAGTCGGCAAATCTGTCGAATAAGATTTTCGCGCGGGACGAGTTTGGTCCCGTTCTCGAGAAGCTGCATCGCAAAACTCTGGCGTTCAGAACAATTGTCGACCGTGCATCGGACGTTGATGACATCTGTGAATCGATAGTGAATTTTCATAAGTGCCGTCAGGGCTTCGTCTTGAATGATCCCGAAAAAGTGCGCCATTCTTCCGACAAGGCTTCGATGCATCTCGAATTTATGACGGCCGGAGTTTACGTCCCTTATACAATCATAATCTCGCCGTATAATGCTCAACAGGAGATCAAGCTGAGCATTGATGAACTGGCTTGCCTGGGCAGGCCGTTCATAATCAAGCCGGCGAATACAACCGGCGGAGGGATCGGCGTCATCACCGGTGCTGAAAGCCTGCGTGAAGTGATAGATACCCGGCAGCACAACAAGGACGACAAGTATCTCCTGCAAAGAAAAATTGAGCCTACGATGCTCGAAAATCGACGCGCCTGGTTCAGGCCGTTTTATGTGTTTGGGAAAATCTTTATTTGCTGGTGGGATGATCGGTCCCATGTTTACTTCGAGACGTCGAACTCTGAGATCGAAAAACATAACCTTCAGGAGATCGAGAGAGTTGCGAGGAAAATTCATGACGTGTGCGGGCTGGATTTTTTTTCAACCGAGATTGCACTTTCGACTTCAGGGCAATTTATTGTCATTGATTATGTCAATGAAATGTGCGACATGCGAGTGAAGTCAAATCACTTTGACGGCGTTCCGGATGCCGTCGTTGAAGCAATCGCGAAGCAAATAGGATTTGGATTATCGAATCAATGTCATAAGGAGTAAATGATTAAACCTGAATTAGCAGATGAAGGCCGCTTTGATGATGCTGTGTTCTCCGTCGTAGACGTCGAAACAACCGGCTCCGTGGCATCGGGAGAAAGAATGATAGAATTCGCAGCTTATAAAGTCCGTAATGGCAGAATTGTCGACGAATATACCACTCTGCTGAATCCCGGCAGACATATTCCGAATTTCATCCGAAACATGACCGGCATAAGCAACGAAATGGTTTACGACGCTCCCTCGTTCGGAGAAGTTGCCGGCAGGATATACGATTTTTTGTCGGAGACGATTTTTACCGCCCACAATTCACACTTCGATTACTCCTTCGTTAGAAACGAAATGGCGATGGCAGGGTTCGATTTTGATATGCCGCAGCTTTGTACCAGGAAATTGAGTTCTAGAGTTTTCCCGCAGCTTCCAAGGAAAGCACTGGATCATGTATGTCGTCACCTTGGAATAAAAATAAGTGCAAGACATCGTGCGTATGGCGATGCACGGGCGACTGCACATTTGTTGATAGAATTGCTGGAGTTGATTGCCGAACGACACGAGGTCGTTGGAGTTGATGAGCTTCTCCGCTTTCAAAATGTCTCGGCGAGTATTGATCGCCACAAAAACCAGAATGTCTTCAAGAATGCAATGATGAGGGCGCCGAATTTACCGGGTGTTTATAGAGTTCATGGTGCTGACGGTGAGATTGTTTATGCAGGCAAGGCGAAGAATCTAAAACTCCGACTTGCGTCTTACCTCACGCAAAATGAAAAAGATTCAACGAAAGTCAGGAAGATGATTCAGGAAGCGAGGGGGATCGAGTTTGAAATTGCCGCGTCCGAGTTGGCCGCGTTCATGAGAGAACTCCAGCTTATCAGGCAACATCAGCCCAAGTTTAATTCTTTGCTGGTGAACCCGAGGCGGTTCCCGTTCATCAAGCTCTCGACCGAAAGCAAGTTCGACACATTGGATGTTGTCTATGAATTGGACGGAGCCGGAAGATATTATGGACCGTTCGAAAATTCCTTCATTGCCGAACAAGTTCTCTTAGCCGCCGACAAATATTTTAAGCTGGTAAAATGTGAAAATGATTTCGCCAGGCCGTTCGATCCTTGTCTTTATTTCCACATCGAAAGATGCATGGCCCCATGCCGGGGGGATATCGGCATTTCTGAATATGAAAGGGAAGTCGAGGCGGTCGAAGAGTTTCTTTCGGGATCGTTTGAGAAACTGACATCCGAATTGAGGCTGAAACTCGATGAGCTTTCAAAGAAGCTTGAGTTCGAGGAGGCGATTGAGATGAGAGATTTGATTGAGGTCCTTGAAAAAACCTCTTCTCGCTTGAAACTCCTTGATGGTCCGCTAAGCAGGGCGAATTTTGTCTGCGGCTGGCTTCGTGAAAATGAGTATGAACTTTACGCCGTGCGGCGTGGATTCCTGACAGGGCCCAAAGTTGCTGCCGATGCTGAACTCGAGTCCGGATTGAAACTCCTGCTCAGCGGGTCTCCTATTGCGGGTGATTTTGTCCCCTTGCGAATTATTCTGAACTATGCGCTAAAAAATCCTCAAGGTTTTTTCAAGATCGACGCAAAGGGAACGGAGTCTGAGCTGGCCCAAAAAATAAAAACCGCTGTCGGTCACGTCTCAACAGCGGTTCACAAATAAAGATTGCTCTAATATTTTACAATTGGCTCAAATATTTCTTCGCCTGAGTAGCGTCTTTGGAATTCGGATATTTCTGGCCGAGCGATTCCCAGGTGGATCGTGCATTATCTTTGTCGCCCAATCGCACATAAGCCAGTCCGAGCATTAAGTACGCATCCTCTGCCTTCCAGCTTTTCTGATAGCTAGTAGTCTTCTGAAATTCCTTTACAGCCTTGTCATAGTGTTTGGTAGAATAGTAAGCCATGCCGAGCCAATAATGAGCATTGCTCATTAAGGGGTCATCGACTGAACTTGCAGTCAAACTTTCCAGCTGGGGAGTTGCTTGTTTATATTTCCTTGCTAGACAAAGTTTTACCGCCGCATCGTAAGATTTCTTGAATTCGGTGTTCGACGTGACCGGAGATACAGTCCCCAGTTTTTCGGATTCGGCTCCTTTTGCCATCAAGTCGCGATTAATTTGTTTCTGGACGGCAAGTTCAGAATCCAGCGCGCTGACGCGGGCCTGCAGATCCTGAAGATCCTGCCACTGCTGGCTGCTCTGTCCGAGCTTCGAGGTGATATCGGCCACCTTTGCATTCAAAGCCTTCTTGTCCTGGTCAAGCTGCGCATTCGTTTTTGTCAATTGGTCGTTATCGGCCTGTAATCTTGCATTTTCCGTGCGTAAGGAATCAATCACCGAATCCGGCGGTGTTTGACCCGAATCCGTCGTCTGCACTTCGCTTCCACAGCCGCTGAGAACCAGGTTTGCTCCGAAAAGGAAAGCGATTAAAAGAAATGATGCCCCTTGCAGTAACTGTTTCATATATTTTCCTCCTCGATTTTAGTTAACGAGTCGAATGAAATTAGATAAAGCTGGCTTAAAAGTCAAGAAAATCGACCCCGAATTTTTCCTGCTCGTTTTGCTGACGCCGAGTAACTTGCGGATGGCTTTTATCGCCCTCTTTAGATAGATTTAAAATAATTTTAAAAACGGCGGAGTAATTTATTTGTTCGGGAAGTCGGTTCCACAAGTCGCTGAATTTCATATCTCACGAAAGGCGCGGGAACGTCTCAATTTTGATGACTCTCTCTTCGCATCGTCGGGCGATGTTATTTTCCCGAATTTTCGGGCTATCCAGAGTTTTGCAGACAAGATTAATGCAGAAAGCTTTCGAGCGAGAGGTTTTAGAAGAGACTCATCGGTCTCTCCCGGCGAGATTAGCGCGATGGGGCTATTCCATGAAGTGCTCCATTTTGTGATCAATTCCTATGTAGATGAAATCAGTCCCAAGGCGTTTGTTCATCTTGAGGATCATCTGAAAAAAAGCATCGGTGCTTCGGAGTTTGAGGACGCCGCTCACAAGTTTGTTGAATTATTTCCCCCGACTTCGGTATATCGAGGAGAAGAATCGGTTGATGAATATCTCCGCAAATCGGATGGCGGCAAATCGAATCGCCAGATGATTTTGGTAGAATCAATTTTGCTCTGGTTGGAAAATCTTAATCCCGCATTCGTTTCAATCTCCTCGCTCATCGATGATAAAGAACTGAAGAGCGAATCGAAGTATGACCGTATCATAGCTGATGCAGACAAGTTCTTTGATACGCAGCCCACATTCTCATCAGTAGGACCGCCGCTTTTAAAAATGCTTCGCGCTCCGATGGAGGTTCATCCGAACTCGATTTCCGAACAGCTTCAGTTCATTGCAAAACATTGGGAGAAAATTCTATCGAAATCCCCGTTTCTTCTCAGGCTCCTTACAGCGGTCGATATTTTAAAAGAGGAGGGAAAATATTTTTTGATGCTTGCCCAATCGCAGGCGGATAAGAGTAAAGTTCCAAAAGTTAGCCACTCTCAATTCGGCGGCCTGGGTGAAAGTGTGTATCAGAGTGTCCCACAATTCAGAGGACAGGAGTTTGAAAGCGAAAATTTCAGCGCTGACTTGAACTGGATGCCAAACGTTGTGTTGATCGCAAAGAGCGCATTCGTCTGGCTCGACCAGTTGAGCAAGAAATATCGAAGATCGATCACAAGACTTGATCAAATCCCGGACGAAGAGCTCGATATTCTGGCGAGTCGCGGATTCACCGGACTATGGCTGATAGGAATTTGGGAACGAAGTCATGCATCAAAAAGGATCAAGCATCTCAATGGAAACATCGATGCGGTTGCCTCCGCTTATTCACTAAACTCATATGATGTTTGCTCGGATCTTGGCGGGGACGCTGCGTTCGCGAATTTGAAGGACCGGGCAATGAAACGCGGCATCCGATTGGCGAGCGACATGGTCCCGAACCATATGGGAATTGATTCGACATGGGTAATAAATCATCCCGATTGGTTTCTGAGCACAGATTATCCTCCCTTTCCGAATTACACCTTCAACGGACCTGATTTGGGCAATGACGATCGCGTAGGAATATTTATCGAAGATGGATATTGGACAAAAAAGGACGCGGCTGTCGTATTCAAGCGGCTTGACCGTTGGACGGGAGACGTAAGATATATTTATCACGGCAATGATGGTACACACATGCCATGGAACGATACCGCGCAGTTGGATTTCACAAGACCCGAAGTCAGGGAAGCAGTGATCCGGACGATATTGCACGTCGCACGGAAGTTCCCGATCATTCGCTTTGATGCAGCCATGGTGCTGGCGAAGAAGCACATTCAGAGACTCTGGTTTCCCGAACCGGGAACCGGCGGAGCGATTCCTTCCCGCTCGAACTGCTCCATGACAAAGGAGCATTTCGATTCCGTTATTCCGAATGAGTTTTGGCGAGAAGTTGTCGACCGCATACAAAAGGAAGTTCCGGATACGCTGCTTCTTGCCGAAGCATTCTGGCTTATGGAGGGTTATTTTGTGCGCACGCTCGGGATGCATCGTGTTTACAACAGTGCATTCATGAACATGCTTAAGCGGGAAGAGAATGCTAATTACCGGCAGGTAGTAAAAAATGTTTTGGAGTATAATCCGCAAATACTTAAACGCTACGTAAACTTTCTAAATAATCCCGACGAAGAAACTGCGATTGCACAATTCGGAAAAGACGATAAATATTTTGGGGTATGTCTGATGATGGCGACTATGCCGGGACTTCCGATGTTTGGACACGGACAAATCGAAGGGTTCACCGAAAAATACGGCATGGAATACAGCCGCGCTTACCGCGATGAATCTCCTGATAACAATCTTGTGTCGCGGCACGAGCGGGAGATATTTCCGCTGCTGAAAAAGAGACGCCTCTTCAGCGAAATGGATAATTTCCTGATGTATGACCTTGCCTCAGGAGACGTTAACGAAGATGTCTTTGCTTACAGCAATCGATTCGGCGACGAGGGATCTCTTGTGGTTTTTAATAATCGTTATTCGCAAGCCGCGGGGTGGATAAAAAATTCCGTAGGCTTCCGCGACAACAATGGGAAAGTCGTCCAAAGAACTCTCCAGGACGGACTCCAACTCAAGGGAGGCAAAAACGATTACTTGATTTTTGAAGATGTGACGACTCATCTCGAGTACATAAGGTCGGTAACATCGTTAAAGAGGGATGGACTCTATGTCGAGCTTGGCGCGTACAAGTACAACGTGTTTATGAATTTCCGGGAAGTGCGTGCTACCGACTATAAACCTTATGGTGAATTATGCAGCGCGTTGAACGGCAAAGGGACTAGTTCGATTGAAGATGCTCTTCAGGATTATAAGCTGCGGGATGTCCACGCCGCTTTTTATGAAGCCATGAACGCGGGGAGCTTAAGGCACATTGTGGGCGGCACTGAAGATGGAAGGCTAAGAAAAGAGAGGGAAAAGGTTCTCGCAGAAAAGAGTGAGAAACTTATTTCTGCAGTCTCGGCATATGAACATCTGAAGGGTAGTAAGACCGGCGCGAACAACGAGATGACCGAATTTCGTGTGCTGCAAGATTTGAGAAAGATTCTGGATGAGTTGAAGGCTCAGAGTCTGAGCGCCAGACTTCCATCAATAGAAGATTCCCTGTTCGGATGGCGGGTGATAATTCTCTGGCTTTTGCTGGATCGAATTAAAGAGATTTTCTTCGACGAAAGAAGAGTCATTCATCCTTTTGAAGATTGGCGCCTGATTCCCCAAGTCGTATCATGTTTTCGCGAACTTGGCTTGGAAGAAAGGCTTGCGGAGTATGAATCGAAGATAGTAGGAGAAATGATCGAACTCATCGGCAACGAGGAAAATACCAGTCTTCTCCAGATGATTATCCGGGCAATGAAGAGAGATTCCTTTCGCGGTTTGATTGGCGTGAATGTTTATGATGGAATAAGTTGGTTCAACAAAGAACGGTTCGAAGATTTTCTAGGTTATTTGACATTAGCCGTACTGATCAAGGAAATTGCCGGTATATCTAAGAAAAAATCGGACGCGATAAAACCAGTTTTAAAGAACACAGTTAATGCTTCGTCAAGGATTGAAAGATTAGCGGCAAAAACAAATTACAGGCTTGATGATTTTTTCGAAGCGTTGCTTGACTTTCAGAAGATTCCTAATAAAGTGAGGTTTTGATGCAGCTTACTTACGTGGACTGGATTGTTATAGCTCTTTACTTCGCCTTTAACCTGGGTGTGGGGCTCTACTATCGGAAGAGGGCGACACAAAGCGTGAGTGATTTCTTCGTCTCCGGCAGAAACGTGGCATGGTGGCTTGCCGGGACGTCGATGGTCGCGACAACCTTCGCTGCCGACACTCCGCTCGCGGTGACCGGACTCGTCGCACGAAACGGCATTGCGGGAAATTGGATATGGTGGAGCATGTTGTTCAGCGGGATGCTGACTGTGTTCTTTTACGCACGTCTATGGAGAAGGGCAGGCGTGCTTACGGACGTCGAGTTTGCGGAAATAAGATACGGTGGTAAGCCGGCGAGTTTTCTCCGCGGCTTCAGGGCGTTGTACCTGGGATTGCCGGTAAATTTAATCATCATGGGCTGGGTCAATCTCGCAATAGTAAAAATCATGATGCTCACACTCGGAATTTCCAAAGTTGAGGCTCTTGGTGTCGCGATCGTGATAATGTTCATAACGGCGTCCATCTCCACTTTGTCGGGCCTGTGGGGAGTTCTTGTCACCGATCTCTTCCAGTTTGTTTTGAAAATGGGGATGGTGATCGTACTGGCAATATTTGCGGTACAGGCCACCGGCGGAATGGGCAGTTTGATATCGGGATTGCATCAAATCGACCAAACAAGACAAGCAGCTTTGCATACGGGAACACCGCCCCTTCATGGTACGGGCTCGATTTTGTCTTTCGTTCCTGATCTAAGCTCGGCGTGGATGCCGATGATAACCTTCTTTGTCTATATCGCGGTCAATTGGTGGGCCTCCTGGTACCCCGGCGCCGAGCCGGGCGGAGGCGGATATATCGCCCAAAGAATTTTTTCCGCCAAGGACGAGAAGAACTCGCTTTTAGCCACCCTGTGGTTCAACATCGCCCATTATGCGCTCCGTCCGTGGCCCTGGATTATTGTCGCGTTAGTCGCGGTCGTCAGATTGCAGCATGACCCAAATTTCATCGGCGATCCGGAGTCGGGTTACGTTCGGATCCTTGTTTCGGACTTGCCTGCGTCGCTTCGCGGGTTAATGCTCGCAGCGTTTGCGGCAGCGTATATGTCGACAATCGGCACTCAATTGAATTGGGGAGCAAGCTATGTCGTTAATGATTTTTACAGACGCTTCCTGGTTAAGAAGAAAAACGAGAAGCACTACGTGAGCGTGTCTCAGCTGGCCACTTTAGTTTTGATGGTGCTATCTGCGATCGTGACTTTTTATATGGATTCAATTGCCAATGCATGGAAGTTCCTTATCGCTCTCGGCGCCGGCACAGGCCTGGTTTATATTCTTCGATGGTTCTGGTGGAGGATAAATGCATGGAGCGAGGTATCTGCAATGGCGGCAGCGTTCGTGACTTCACTCACGCTGCAATATTATTTCCATATGAGTGATTCTGAGCCGCGAGAGTTTGCCTACCTCGTTTTGATTACTGTGCTTGTTACAACTGTCATTTGGTTTGCAGCGACTTTTCTAACTGCTCCGGAGAAGAAGGAAGTCCTTACGGCGTTTTATCGGCGGGTTCATCCTAGTGCAAGGCTGTGGGGTCCGATTGCAGAAGAGGCAGCCGACGTCCGGCCCGACAAAGATGGAATTTTCAACCTGATAGATTGGTTATGTGGAGTAGCGATGATTTATTCAGTTCTCTTTGGAACAGGCGACATAATTTTCGGCAAAACTTTGGTCGGCACACTCATGGTTTTTATCGGCATTGTTTTCGGATCGGTGATTTTTATCGATTTGAATAGACGCGGCTGGGCGTCGCTGAGTAAATAGGGAAAGTCTGGATTTTGAATTAATAGCCCGAATTGCGCGCCGTACTGTTTCAATCAAAAAGTACCTTGAAACGCCAAGCACCTCCCGCCAAGAATCATCTGAATGCCGGAGTCAGGCTTCATCTTGATCACAAGAAAGACTGCCCTCTGCGGCATCACGGCCCGACCTGTTAACGGCATTTTGTTTTCCCATTGGTATCAGTTCCTGGCACAACTTTTACTGTCAAATGACGAAGATCGAAAATTATTCAAATGTCGATTGAAGAACACATAAAGAATCTAAGACGCGAATATTCCGGCGAGCCGCTTGACGAGGCCATGGTTGATCCTGATCCGTTTCGGCAATTTGAAGAATGGTTTAATGAGGCGATCGAGTCGGAGATATCCGATCCGCATGCCATGGTCGTCGCAACCGTTTCGCAAACGGAGAGACCGTCTGCCCGGGTCGTTCTGCTTCGCGGCATTGACGGAAACGGATTTGTATTTTATACCAATTACAGGAGCCGTAAGGGCGTTGACATTCTACGAAACCCAAATGTCGCTGCGGTTTTTTTTTGGAGCGAATTGCATAGGCAGGTTCGCGTTGAAGGCTCGGTTGAAAAGGTAAGCTCTCGAGAGTCCGATAATTATTTCCATTCCAGACCGCGAGAGAGTCAAGTTGGGGCCTGGGCCTCGATCCAGAGTGAAATAATTTCGGATCGAGAAGAGCTGGATAGACATTTCAAAGAATACGAGAGGAGGTTTGAAGGCAAGCTTGTACCGCGACCTGACAGCTGGGGAGGATTCAGGATTATCCCGGAGGTCTACGAATTTTGGCAGGGGAGACCGAACAGATTGCACGACAGAATCCTTTACAAGCTTGATAAATCTGGCGGATGGAAAATAAGCAGGCTTGCACCGTGAGGCACACAATGCAAAGCCGGATTTCCCAGCGCTCCACTGACCGCGTGCAAATTTTTCAGTGCGAAGAGCGGTCGAAAATAATGTTCATGCGAATCGACCAATTTGCATCATCGTTCCTTTTGCAGTAGGAAGAAACTGGCAGTGACATTTTTCACAGTAATAGATCTGGAATTTTCACTTTTTATTCCACAATTTAAAGCAAAGAGTGGCTACCAAGTTATTTATCATAATCGGCTTATTGATTATTGCGTTCGTTTTATCCGCGAGCGAAGTGGCGCTCTATTCACTGATTCGCATCCACCATTTCGGAGTAAGCACAAGCGAGTCTTCGGAAGGTGAAATATCTTCACGCTTGTTTAAATCACCGCAGCTTTTGTTATCGACCATCTTGGTATCCAATGCGATTGCCGTTTTTTTATTTTCTCTGTTGGGCGCTTCTCTTGCCGTCGAATTCGCGTCGCGATTCTCTATCAACAAGACTATCGTTCTCTCGATTGAAGTCGTGGTGTTCTCCGGACTGCTGATCTTATTTGCAGACACGGTTCCAAAAATTGCCGCGTCGCGCAATCCGAGACTCGTTGCCCGCGCCACGCTGCCGCTTCTTGCAATCCTTTTGCTGGTGGAAAGTCCGATTGTTTTTCCGTTGAACTCTTTGCTTACAAGAGTAAACCGGAGAAGGAAAAAAGCGCAGGTAATTATCGACGATGATAGATTGAAAACGCTTTCGGAGATTGCTGCAACTACCGGAGTTATGGATGAAAACGAGGCCCAGCTGCTGAAGAAGATAGCCTTTTTTGGAGAAAAGACCGTGAGCAAGGCAATGACACCGAGATCGGAAATAATTAGTATTTCTGAAGATTGTGAGTTCAGGAAGGTACTTAAAGTGTTGGAACGTTGTGAACATTCCAGGCTCCCGGTCTATTCCGGTATGCCGGAGAATGTTGTCGGTGTGCTGTATGCGAGGGATTTTTTGAGTGTCTTCAGAAAGCAGACTTCTCGAAAAGAATTTCGCGTGAGCGCTGTGATGCGGAAAGCGTTGTTTGTTCCGGAGACCCAGTCGCTCGAAAAACTCATCGAGGCTTTCAGAGAAAACAGAGTCCACATAGCTTTGGCGGTCGATGAGTTTGGCGGCTTGGCAGGAATCGTAACTCTTTCAGATGTTGTGCGCGAAATTTTCGGATCGAGTGCCGAAGAACCGAAAGAGAGTCAGCGAATAATTAAGCTCCATGAATCGACCTATGCGGTTAAAGGGTCGACCCGATTAGACGAGATTGGAGCAGAAATAAAGGGATTTGATCCTGGAGAAAGATCGACCGAAACGGTCTCTTCGCTGTTGACCGAAATCCATGGTCATGTGCCGAGATTGGGAAGCAGGATAAAATTCGGCAATTTTGAATTTGAAATCGAGCAGGCAACTCCAAAAACTGTTTTGCAGGTCAAGCTTCATCAGTTGAATTCGATGCCGGTCGTTGAAGATGAATAGAACCAAGAATATCGTTTTTCTTTCCGGATTCATGGGAAGCGGCAAAAGTACTATAGGGCCACGGCTGGCGAAAAAACTTGGCTATGATTTTATAGACGTGGATTACGTTATCGAGGAGAACGAGGGGATCACCATCCCGGAAATCTTCGCAAGTCATGGCGAAAAACATTTCCGAACCCTGGAAAAAGAAATACTGACTGTCATTTCGAGGGAGAGGAACAACATCGTGGTCGCTCTTGGCGGCGGTACCTTGACACACAAAGATAATAGGGAGCTCGTAAAGAAAGACGGCATACTGATTTATTTGAAGGCGGCTCCGGAAGAAATTCTCGAGCGGGTCGAAGGCGGGAAAATTGATCGTCCGATGCTTCTTGCAGCGGATGGAAGGAAATTGTCAGGAAAAGAGCTTTCATTGAGAATTGAATCGCTCTTAAAAGAACGCGAGGAACATTACACCGAGGCCAGCATAATAATAGAAACTTCGGGAAAGAGTGTCCGCGGAACAATAGAGGAAATAACCTCAAAACTAAAAGGTAAAATCTTATGAAGGTGTTGGATTATCGTATCAATTCGCTGCGGGTACCGATCTACTTAGGAGACTCGGCCGCTCAGATTGCCGTGCAGCTTCGTTCAGTGACCAAGCCTGCTGTCGTGGTAGACTCAAAGGTGGCGGATATCCACAAGGATCTGATAAATGAGATCGGAAGTACGAATGGCAGTGTGATTGTTGTTTTTCAGGCCACCGAGGAAAATAAATGTCTCGAGAAAGTGCAGGAGATACTGACATATTTCCTGGAAAGAAATATCAAACGAGATTCAACGCTGTTCGCAATTGGGGGGGGGATAACAGGAGACATGGCGGGATTTGTGGCCGCTATTTTCCAGCGCGGAATAAATTACGTGAATGTTCCGACGACCCTTCTCGCGATGGTGGACAGCTCGATAGGGGGAAAAGTTGGTGTAAACCACGACCTTGGAAAGAATATGATCGGTGCATTTCATCAGCCTGTTTCCATAATCATGAACACGAAATTTCTGGAAACTCTGCCGAAAGATGAGCTTGTCTGCGGGCTGGGTGAAATCGTAAAGTATGCGGTTCTGCGAGGGGATCGCTTTTTCGATTTTCTGGAAAAAAATTACTTGAAATTACTCAATAAAGACCAGAAAACTTTCGAAAGAATGATCAAGATGTCTATTGAGACAAAGAGGCTTTTCGTGGAAAGGGATGCGAAAGAGTCCGGCATCAGGGCGCACCTAAATCTGGGTCACACAATTGGACACGCGATCGAAGCCGCGGCGAAATACAACAAGTTCAAACACGGCGAGGCAGTGCTGATCGGTCTAGTCGCTGAGTCCCATATAGCGATGCACATGAAACTTCTCCGTCCGACAAATTTCGAGCGAATACTAAAGATGGTGCGGCAAATTGCGCCGAGAAGAGAAGACAAGGTTGTGCTTGAAGATGTCGTGAGTCACTTGAAGTATGACAAGAAAGTGAAGGCGGGAAAGGTAAGATTTGTGCTGCCAACAGGAATCGGGAAAGTAGTGATCCGCGATGATGTGGCCCACAGGAATATTGTCGACTCAATAAAGTTTGTCGCAGATGACGGGCTGTTGAGTCTAAATTAATTTTGGATTTTGAATCCTCGATTTCGGATTCAAGGCTTAACGTTTAGAATTTAGAATAACAGAATGACAACTTATAAACAAAGCGGTGTTAATATAGACGAAGCGGAAGAGCTCGTAAGAAGGATCAAGCCGCTCGCAAAGAGGACGTTTAATAAGAATGTTTTGTCGGAGATAGGATTCTTCGGAGGCTTTTACAGCGGTAAGTTTTCGGGATATCGGAATCCTGTGTTAGTTTCGAGCGTCGATGGAGTCGGAACAAAGGTCAAGATCGCGATTGAAATGAATAAGCATGATACGATCGGTCAGGATTTGGTCAATCATTGCGTGAATGACATCGCAGTGGGCGGGGCGAAACCGCTTTTCTTCCTGGATTACTTTGCGTGTGGAAAGTTAAATGTTGATGTTGCCGAACGAGTCATCGAAGGATTGTCAACCGCGTGCAGAGAAAATGGACTTGCTTTGATCGGTGGAGAAACGGCGGAGATGCCGGGAGTTTATTCGGAAAACGACTATGACCTTGCGGGGACCATCGTCGGAGTTGTGGACAAATCGAAAGTGATCGACGGCAGCAAAGTCAGAAAGGGAGATGTGCTGATCGGAATCTCATCCGCTGGGTTGCACACGAATGGATATTCGCTTGCGAGGAAGACTCTTCTGTCAAAATATAAAGTTGATAGTTACGTTGACGAACTTGGAGAGACAGTCGGTGAAGCGTTGATCAGAACACACAGGTCCTATTTCAAGATAATCGAATTTGCCGTGAAAAAATTTTCTATTCATGGCATGTCCCATATCACCGGCGGTGGAATTGCAGGAAATACGGTCAGGGTAGTTCGCGCACCGCATGAGTTCAAAATATTTTGGGAAAACTGGGAACCGCCTGCGACTTTTGAACTGATACAGTCGATAGGAAACGTCCCCGATGAAGATATGAGAAGAACTCTGAACATGGGCGTAGGGTTGGTGTTGATCGTTCCGAAAAATGAATCTGACGCTTTGATTGCGGGCTTGAAGAAGAGAGGGGAGAAATGTTTTGTTGTTGGGGAAGTGATGAAATAGAAGGGCGAGAGTGGAGATGTGACCGCCGCATTCAAAGTGACGGTCACATTTCGCAACATTAATCTACCAGATCTTTGCTCTTTCGTCTTCGGATCTGTACATCGGGTCACCGGGCTTGCAACCGAACGCCTCGTAGAACGCAGGAGTATCTGATAACGGTCCGTTACACCTGTACTCATTAGGTGAATGAGGGTCAACAATTATCCGCTGGCGCAAAGCCTGCGGAGTGTCGTTCTCGCGCCACATCTGTGCCCATGCAAGGAAGAAACGCTGCTCTGCTGTGAAGCCGTCAATGGTTCCCGGACGCGGGTTGTCTTTCAAGGTGTTCTCAAATGCATCGTAGGCTATTGAAACACCGCCGAGGTCGGCGATATTTTCTCCCTCAGTGAGCTTCCCATTTACGTGAATTGAGTCGAGAACAGTATAACTATTGAACTGGTTTACAAGAACTTCTGCTTTCTTTTTGAAGTTCGTTGCATCGGATTCCGTCCACCAATTTTCTAAATTTCCTTTTGCGTCAAACTGACTTCCCTGATCGTCGAACCCGTGTGTCATCTCGTGTCCGATTACGGCGCCCATCCCGCCATAGTTGACCGCGTCGTCAGCGATGGGATTGAAGAACGGCGGCTGCAAAATTCCAGCGGGGAAAACTATTTCGTTCATGGATGGATTGTAATAAGCGTTGACGGTCGGAGGAGTCATTCCCCACTCAGTCCGGTCGACCGGCTTGCCTATCTTACCTATCTCGAAATTGAAATCGAATTCGTTCGCTCGCATAACGTTCATGACATAAGTGCCGCGATCGATCTGCAGTCCTTCATAACTTTTCCATTTATCAGGATAGCCGATTTTATTGATGATCGCATTTAACTTTGTCAGAGCCTGCTTTTTTGTCTCGTCGCTCATCCAATCGAGCTTCTTGATTCTTTCTGCCAGCGTTGCTTCAAGGTTGCGAACCATTTCCTCAGCACGTGCTTTTGCTTCAGGCGAGAAATAATCTTTGACGTACAGTTTTCCCAATGAGAATCCGATCTCATTATCCACGGTGTTAAGGACTCGTTTCCATCTTGGCTGTAACTCCTTTGCTCCCGTAAGAACCGTGCCGTAGAACCTGAAATTCTCGTCGACATACTTTTTAGAGATGTAAGGTGCCATAGAATGGATTAGATGCCATCTGACGTAAACCTTCCAATCCTTGATAGATATCTGCTTCAATATCTTGCCGATTTCCTTGACGAACTTCGGCTGGGCAATGTTTATGCTTTTAACCTTTGGTAAACTAAAATATCTGAGATATGCATTCCATGAGAATTCGGGTGTTAACGCGTTGACTTTCGCAAGGGCCATCATGTTGTAGGTCGCTTTTGGATCGCGTCGCTCGGTCCGCGTCATCGATGCTTCCGCAAGTCGACGCTCGAGCTTCATCACGACCTGGGCCTCGTCTCCGGATTTCTTTTCATTATCCCCCAGAAGCTCGAACATGTTTATCAAATGCGTGTTGTACTCCTGCAGGATTTGCTGCGATTGCGGATCTGTTTTGGTATAATAGTCGCGGTCCGGTAGACCTAATCCAGCCTGTCTCACTGTGGCTATCATCGTTTCACTATTCTTGAAATCCTGCTGCGAGGAAAAGTAGAAAAGGATATTCACTCCAAACCGCTGAAGTTCCGGGATGATTTTTTGCAGACCTTTGAGATCTTTAACTGCGTCTATTTTCTTGAGATACTTTTCCAGCGGCTTCATTCCTTGTAATTCGATGTTTGAAGAATCCATTCCGCTGTAGAAGAAATCCCCCACGAGCTGAACGTCGCTTCCTTTCGCAGCGTTCGTCTCCGCTGCTGCGCTGTCTACGATTCCATGAAGCTGTTCCATGTTGCGGTCATAAAGCTCGGTGAAGCTTCCCCAGCGGCTGTATTCCGGTGGTATCGGGTTTCTCTTCAGCCACCCCCCGTTTGCATATAAGTAAAAATTTTGTCTTGGAGACGCGGTGGTGTCCAAATTCGCCGGGTCTAGCGGCAATATGCTCTCAGTTTTCTCCTGTGCCATCATTTCAGTAACTCCAATTCCTATGGCAAAGGAAATAAAGAGCAGGTATGGTGTAGCATGATTGATTTTCATGCGAACTCCTCTCCCTTTTTCTTATTGAGAAATTTCGTTTGATGTACTCAGAGCTCAAGGTGTTTTGTTTAGCGAGCACCGGTGACTTTTGCCAAACGCTTTCGTCGTAGGTGCGAACCATTTTACTACTCATAAATTTAAAAAACCACTAATCAACTGTTGATAGGTGTTTTTGAGGATTACTAAACGACGATACGTGAAGGTCGTTTAGTCATTTCTATCCTTATTTTTAGCTTTTTGTCATGAAAATATAATGTAATTTATTTAGTCATTTAGTGAAAGTTTGCAAATTGCTTTTTAAAGCCGTCGGGGATAAATTTTTATGATGGAAGGATTTCACGGAAAAACCGCCCTGGTGACCGGTGGGTCGGTCGGAACCTCGGTCGCCGAATCTTTCTTGAAGTCTGGTGCCAGCGTTGCATTTGTTTATAGAAATTCTGCCAGGTTGGCATCTCTTAACGAAAGGTTTACTGAGTTCCGTCATCTGTTTCTGCCAATCGGCGGGGATCTGTCCGATTTCAATTGTGCCGTTGAAATCGTCGAACAAACCAAAAAAAGATTTGGCCGGGTAGATTTCCTGATCAACAGTCTGGGCGGGTGGACAGGTGGAAAAAAATTGCATGAGCATTCGGCAACCGAATTACATCAAATGTTTTCCGTCGATGTCGTTCCGACATTTAACATCATGGCTGCCGTTCTTCCTGTTATGATGGAACACAAATTTGGAAAAATCGTAAATTTTGTTTCAATGCAAGTGTTCGGGACGGGTGCCGGTAACGCGATTTACTCAGCCTCTAAATCCGCGGTGCTTGCATTGACAAAGGCTGCCGCGGAAGAATACAAAGATTTCGGGGTATCTGTTTACGCGGTCGCGCCTTCGGTTATCGACACCGAGAGCAACAGAAAATCCATGACAAAGGCTGACGTGAACAAGTGGGTGAAAATTGAGGAGATAGTCGATGCAATTTTCTTTTTGTGTGGTGCGGGTGACTCTTCTAACGGAACAATCATAAAATTTCCAGGAAAATTATAATGACATTAAAAGAAACTATTGATGCACATATCAAACAGGCGATGCTGAAGAAAGAATCGATGCGTCTCGGCACGCTTCGAATGGTAAAAGCAAAATTGCTCGAGAAAGAAGTCGAGAAACGGCCGTCCGGCGGGATGACTCCGGCGGACGAGTTGCAGGTACTTACGAGCGCGGCAAAAATGAGGAAGGAATCGATTGAAGAGTTCGAAAAAGCGGGACGCAAGGATCTGGCAGACAAGGAACGTTCCGAGCTTGAGATCATTCAGGAGTATCTTCCGAAGCAACTGGGGAGGGAAGAAGTTGTGAAAATAGTAAGCGACCTCGCGGCGCAATTAGGTGCAACGACACAGGGTGATTTTGGGAAACTTATGGGTGCAGCGATGAAGGACCTGCGCGGGAAGGTTGACGGTAAAATTGTCCAAGAAGTAGTGAAGGAGAAATTGGGTTGATCAGCGGCATCGACATAATTCTGCTTGTCTCTCTCATAGCTTTCACTGTCCATGGTTTCTCAAAGGGATTGGTCAGCAAGCTTTTGTCCCTCGCGGCAATCTTGGGAGGGATTATCATCGCGGCGAAATATTCGAAGAAAATTGCTCTGTGGGTGCAAGGTATCATCGGCGGTTCCGAGATGGTATGCGGTATCATCGGAATTGTTTTGTTGTTTGCAATTCTTCTTCTTGTGTCTTCAATACTGACGAAGATGTTCAGGAAGGTTTCGATCTTTCGGGTGTGGGATAAATTCGGCGGCGCGATTTTTGGGCTCTTGGAAGGCGCTCTGATGATTAGCCTCCTCCTCCTTTTTCTGTCAATTTTCGACATCCCCGCCGCCGGTTCGTCGCGCGATAAATCGTGTATATACATGCCCTTAAGAAATTTTGCGGTCGTTGTTTACACTACATTTGTTGCCAAGGAATCAACAGAGAAAACCATAGACGATTTTTTCTCAAAGGGGTCCGTTGAACAGCCTCCAACAAAGTGATTCTATAAACGAAGATTCCATCGGGGTACACGATACTGAACTACTTCGTTCCTTTGAAAAAGTCGAATTCCTCAAGCTGATTTCATATTTAAAAAATCTCTGTCAAACGGAACTTGGTGCGAAATATTTCAATGATGTTCCGCTGTATTACGAGAAATATTCACTTGAGAGAGAATATCTTCTAGTAGATCAATCCCATTCTCTCCTGGTGAGAAATATTTTCCCGGAGCTGACAGGTGCAAAGGATGTACGTTTCTCCCTGGCCCGTGCCTCCAAAGAAGGGAGCTATCTTCAGGGCATGGAACTTCGTGACATTGCATCTCTTTTGCATGCCGTGGAGTCCACGCGGAAGAGTTTACTCAGACAAAAAAATGAATTCCGCGAGATTTCCGAGATCGGATTCCGTCTATACCAGGATTTAATCCTGGAATTCAATATCAACCGGGCGATTGATGAAGACGGAAATCTCAGTGACGATGCGAGCAAAGAACTCCACAGGATAAGAACGAATTTGAATCGAACCCGGGGCAATCTTCGTAAGAAAATTATTTCCATAGCCCGGTCTTTTTCGGAAATGGAGTATTCGGAGGACGACATTTTTACGCAGAGGGATGGCCGTTTGGTTTTGCCTTTGAAAGCCGAATTCAAAAAACAAATTCCAGGCCTGATTCACGGGGCCAGTGCGACGGGGCAGACCGTTTTCATCGAGCCGTCCGCTGCGGTTGATTTGAACAACGAAGTTATTTCGCTGCAATTTGAGGAACAGAGAGAGATTGAGAAAATACTCCGTGAGCTTACGGACAAAGTCCGTGAAGTTGTTCCGCAGCTTCTCCAGGATGTTGACGTAATTGCATACGTGGACAGCCTATACGCGAGAGCGGAATACGCCGTTCGATTCAATGCGATCATCCCTGCGGTGGAAGCTGTGGACGTTCCTCGACTGGTGAAGGCGCGCCACCCGCTGCTCGTCATAAAATTAGGACGCGAAAAGGTAACGCCGATCGATATGTTTTTGGAGGATAGTACCCGTGTCGTGGTCATAAGCGGTCCAAATTCCGGCGGCAAGACTGTGACTTTGAAAACCGTCGGCCTATTTGCTCTCTGCAATCTTGCGGCAATTCCTCTTACAGCCGATCCCGGTACAGAGCTCCCGATTTACAGAAATATCTTCACGGAGATCGGAGACGAGCAGTCGATTGAAAATGATCTCAGCACGTTCACTTCTCGCATAAAACATTTTGTTTCGATAATCGATAAAGCAGGCGCAAAATCCTTGGTGCTCGTAGACGAATTCGGGGAGGAGACCGAGCCGGCGGAAGGAGCGGCACTTGCGTCCGCGATGCTGGAAGAATTGCGCGACAAGAATTCCATGTCATTCGTTACCACGCATAATTCCGGATTGAAAGTTTTTGCAAGCGATGCAGCCGCCATGATCAATGCCGCCATGGAATTCGACCAGAACACGTTGGTGCCGACATATAAACTTATCATAGGCAGACCCGGCTCAAGCTACGCGTTTGAGATCGCGCAAAGAACGGGGATTGACAAGGACATCGTGGAACGGGCGAGGAAGTATATCGGCGAAGGAAGAAACAAGCTCGAAAATTTGCTTCTAAGAGTTGAGCAGCTCGAAAACGAGCTCCGTGACAGAGTGATGGAAATAAAGAAGGAGCAGGAGCTTGCCGAAACAATGAGACAGGAATACGAAAAGAAAGTCTTTTCCGCGAAGAAGGAAGCCTCCGAGATCAGAAGCAAGGCAGTTGAAGAATCGGAAAAAATTATCGCTGAACTGAACAAGAAAATTGAAAATATGGTACGCGAAATCCGCGAGTCGGGCGCGGACAGGGAGGCGCTGAAAAGGTCGCACGCATCGGTTGATGAGATGAAACAGCAGGTTGCAAAAATGCGGGATTCTCAGGGAGCCGAACAGCGACGGAGTTTCAGCGTCGGAGACATCGTCTCCATAAGCGGAACACTTCTTGCGGGGGAAGTGATAGAGAAGTCGAATGAAAAAGGCGAGCTTCTCGTTGAAGTAAGCGGATTGAAGATGCGCGTCCATGAAAGCGAGTTACGACAGACGACCAAAGGCAAGTTGAAAAAGAACGAGGCATTTGTTGCAGTCCACTCCGGCGTCTTGACTAGAGTTGATATTCGCGGAATGCGTCCTTACGAAATTCAAAGCACCGTCGAGAAATTCTTAGATGAAGCATACCTCGGCGGCTTGAAACAAGTGGAAATAATCCATGGCACTGGAACAGGCTCACTGAAACGTGCGGTTGAACAATTGCTCAAGATCCATCCGTTCGTGGTTTCATCTAGATCCGGTGATCTCGGCGAGGGGGGGCAGGGAGTCACGATAGTGGAATTGAAACCGGAATAACCTTTTTCAGAATGATGGGTCGTAGTTGAAAGACTTTGCACGTTTGATTCTGGATTGGAAGGACAGAGGATCCGCCGAAAACAATCCTATTCCGGCCGGTCTGCGCCATCTCCTTTGAAGCATCATGTCATGGCTCTTGTGCGGGGGCTAAATGTTGAAGCGAGAGAACTTTTTTTGGCGGAAGCAGGTTTTTGAGGAACTTTTTTCTGAATCTGGTATTGTATGTATCGTGATTCCCAATTATATTTTTTCTCGAGATTTTTAGAGAGGATGATAGTCCCGCTTACGTGATGCCCCTTCACCCGAATGGACCACAGAGAGTGAGCGGCGTTGCACAAATCGAAACTATCACAGCAATTTCCTGAAAAAGTAAAAAATATTTCTTTTGTTTAAACATTTGTGCCGTGGCAATGATATTTTCCTCCACGGCATAATATCATAATGAATAGTCCTATTTTTCGACATCTAGGAGCAATGCTGAAAATCCCGTACCACCTTGGCTCTTACTTTCTTTCAATCATATTTAACAAAGATCACTCTCCTAAGCTTTCAAGATTGGGAATTGCGATTCTAAGGACCATTTCAGTGAGTAAATCCCGATGAACAGAACCCTCCTGGAATACACACTGCGCGTTCGCGTTCCGATTCTTATTTTTGTCGCCTTAGCATCGATTACGGTTACTTATTTCGTGTCACGGCCAACGAGAGAGGGAATTGGTTACGCTCCGACGCAGCCGATCCCCTTTTCTCACAAACTTCATGCTGGCACAATGAAAATCGATTGCGCTTACTGTCACATCGGTGTTTACCGGTCCAGATTTGCCGTGGTTCCACCCGCCAGTACCTGCATGAACTGTCACACTATCGCACGAAAAACTCAGCCTGAAATTGTCAAACTGACAAAATATTACGATGAAGATAAGCCAATCCCGTGGAAGCGGGTTCACAAGCTTCCTGATTACGTTTACTTCAGTCATAGTTTTCATGTCAATACCGGAATACGTTGCCAGGATTGCCATGGCAACGTCCAGGATATGGACGTGATAAAACAAGTCTCGTCATTTACGATGTCGGCTTGCCTGGACTGTCACAGAAATGCTCCTACTCGGCTTTCTTACATTCAGAATATCAGGCAGGGACCGACCGAATGTTTCGCATGTCATAGATAAAATAATGGAATAGTGAAACAATGGAGTTGCGTATGAATGAACAATCGAGTTCCAAGACAAAGGTCGGTCAGCAGAGGAGAAAGATCCTAGGCTGGCTCGGACTTGGTGCTATTGGTACGATGATTTTCAGGATTGTGCCAATGAAGAAAGCAGTATCAAGAAGGCTCTTGCGAAAGAATGAGGAAAAGATATCAATAGCAATTAATAAATACTCGGTGAAAAGAAATAAAAAAGTGATGAAAAATGTCTGATCCGCAAGAGAAGAGTCAAAAAATCAAAAATAATCTTCCGGAGAAGGGACAATTCTATTGGAAAAGTCTGAAAGAGTTTTACAACGATCCGGCTTCGGTCGACGCAAAAGCGAATGAATTCATGGCCGGGGTGACGGATGATTTCAAATTATCAAGCCTGCCGGAAATGTCACGAAGGAAGTTCCTTGCACTTCTGACCGCATCGGCTTCGTTTGCCGCCGCGAGCTGCAGCAGCTATGAGGACAAAGGAAATGTAATTCCATACAACAAAGAACCTGTAGGCGTCATTCCAGGAGTCGCGAACTATTATGCCTCTACTTGCACCGGCTGCAAACATGCCTGCGGCATATTAGTCAAGACGAGAGAGGGGCGGCCGATAAAAATAAACGGAAATGATGAACATCCAGTAAATCGCGGAAAAATTTGCGCAAGAGGGCAAGCATCAATTTTAAATCTTTACGATCCTGAAAGATTCCGTCAACCGCAGAAGAGAAATGGCGGCAGCTTCTCGGATGTTTCGTGGAGTTCCGCAAACAGTGAAATCGTAAATGCATTGAGTGCCGCAGCGTCGAACGGGAAAGAAGTTGCCGTGGTCATGGGTACACTTCTCTCACCGACCACGAAAGCGGTGTTTGATGATTTTGCGACTAAATATCCGACGGTAAAGCTTTATTCATATGAACTTTTCACCGACACAAATAGAAATTCAGCCTGGCAAAAATCATATGGCGCCGGACAATTTCCACTGATAAACTGGGACAAAGCGAAGCTCATCCTGACGCTCGAAGCGGATATTCTCGGAGATGAAGGTAATACAATTGAACAAATGAGACTCTTCGCGTCGACACGAAACAATAAAGATCTTGATAATTTCAGCCGACTTGTAGTTGCGGAGTCCGGCATGACAATCTCGGGAATGAATGCCGATCTGCGGCTGAAGATCAGGCCGGAGCGGCAATATGATTTTGTAATGTCTCTACTGAATGAGTTGGTGGTTGCTCGCCAGATCTCGCGATTCGCGCTTGACAAGAACGTGGTCAATTCATTACAGGCGTATCCCTTGCAGAAGTTCGTTTTGCAGAATGGATTAGATCCAGAATCGGTCGAAAGCTTTGTCTCTTGCATGATTAAGTATAAAAATGCCTCGATTGTTTACGCCGGCGACAGGCTTCCCGAATCCGTGCATATTGCCGTAAACCTGCTCAATGAAGTCCTTGGCAGCACGGCGTTGTACAGAAACGATCAGTCGAGCGTATCTCTGCTTCCTTATTCCTCTACCCAGGATTGGGAAAATCTTGTCGCCGGAATGAATTCCGGAAAAGTAGGCGCTGTGATTCATTATGATGCCAATCCTGTGTTCCACCTGCCAGCAGATTATGGATATGCCGATGCACTCAAGAAAGTTGAAAATGTTGTCACGCTGTCGCAGTCCGAGAGCGAGACAGCTGCGGCGAGCAATTGGATACTTCCTTCCACGCACGACCTGGAATCATGGAACGATTTTAAGACACGAACAGGAATCTTGAGTCTTCAGCAGCCGGTTATCTATCCCTTGTATCAATCAAGACAGAAAGAAGCCGTTGTTCTCACCTGGATTGCTGGAAATGACGGCGTGTACCATGATACCCTGTACCATGATTATTTAATGAATCGGTGGCAGAAAGAAATATACCCGACGATGAAGACCGCGGTTGGTTTCAAGACTTTCTGGTTCAGTGCCCTCCATGATGGCGTTATTAAGTTTGAGGAAAAGCCGGGAGCGATTCAATCGTTTAAAATAGATGCCTTCACTTCTATCGTTTCGAAGCCAGCCTCGACCGGTTATTCCGTAATCCTGTCTGAAAGTTATGTTCTCGGCGACGGTCGGTTTGCGAACAATGGATGGCTTCAGGAGCTCCCTCATCCGGTGACCAAGATAACATGGGACAATTATGCAGCCATATCACCGGATACAGCAAAGGCGCTCAACGTGGATTACAACGATGTAGTAGAAGTTGATGCCGGCGGCAGGAAGCAAAAACTGCCGGCCTTTGTGCAGCCGGGAATGGCGGACGGTGTCGTGGCGGTCGAACTAGGTTATGGCAGATCAAATGCGGGGACGGTCGGGTCGTTGGTGGGAACAAATGCGAATGTACTCCTCGCCAAGGGAGGAGGACTGACCGAATGGATTTATTCTGGAGCGGCGGTAAACAAGGTTGATGGGAAATATGAGCTTGCTTCCCCTGTTGAACACAACTTTGTGAACGAGCCCATGACGAGGGAAATGCAATTCGCGAGAGGGATCATCCGCGAGGGGACTCTCGAAGAATATGAATCGCATCCTGATTTTGTCCGGAAGGAAAGGGAAGAATCGAAGCCTACAACGATATATAAAAATTTTGCATACAATGGTGTCAAGTGGGGAATGGCAATCGATCTTAACAAGTGCACCGGTTGCAGTGCCTGCGTAATCTCCTGCAATGTCGAGAACAACATTCCCGTTGTAGGAAAAGACCAGGTCGCTGTTGGCCGTGAAATGCAGTGGTTGAGGATCGACAGATACTACTCGGGCACACCCGTAGATGTCAAGATAAGTCTCCAGCCGATGTTGTGTCAGCAATGCGACGATGCACCTTGCGAGAACGTCTGTCCTGTTGCGGCAACGACGCACAGTCCAGATGGACTCAACATGATGGTTTACAACCGCTGCATCGGCACGAGATACTGTTCGAATAACTGTCCATACAAAGTCAGGCATTTCAACTTCTTCAATTTCAGAAAGCGCTACGAAGGTGGATACTATGAGCTTCAACCGGCTCCGATGGTGAGTAATCCTGAAGTCACCGTTCGCGACCGCGGAGTGATGGAGAAGTGCACTTTCTGCATTCAGCGGATCATCGAAGGACAGCAGGAGGCGACCCAGAATGGAACTGAATTTACAGGAAGAGGCGTAGTCACCGCCTGCCAGGAAGCATGTCCCGCAAACGCCATCGTTTTCGGAAATTTGAACGATCCAAAATCCGAAATAGCAGAACTGCGAGAACATCCGCTTGGATACTATTCGCTGGAACAACTCGATACCAAGCCGAATGTTACTTACCTGGCTAAACTAAGGAATATCTAATAGGAGAAAATAATTGTCGGCCAGTTCTATTGATGAAGTGATTGATTATACGAAAGCTCCTCCACTTGTGGAAGGGAATCCGACTCTCACACATTTGGATGATGACATCGCCAAGCCGATGGAGCACCGGCCGTCCGCGAAGTATTTCATCGCTCTGGCAATCACTCTGGCAATGCTCACATTCGGAATCATCGCAGTTGGTTACACATTTTATTATGGAATCGGGATGTGGGGAAACAATATTCCTGTTGGCTGGGCATTTGCAATTACGAACTTCGTGTTCTGGATCGGAATTGGACACGCTGGCACACTTATCTCGGCAATCCTCTTCCTCTTCCGCCAACGCTGGCGCACCGCGATAGCGAGAACCGCAGAGGCGATGACGATATTTGCCGTCATGTGCGCCGGGCTTTTTCCCGTTTTGCACCTAGGAAGACCGTGGTTCATGGCATTTATAATCCCTATTCCAAACCAGCATGGCCTCTGGATTAACTTCAACTCGCCGCTGGTGTGGGATGTCTTTGCCGTCTCGACATATTTTACAGTGTCGCTGATGTTCTGGTATATCGGATTGATCCCCGATCTTGCGACGATGCGAGACAGAACAACCAACAAAATCAAGAAGACAATCTACTCGATCCTCAGTCTCGGATGGAGATTCTCGAACAGGCACTGGCAGCATTACGAAAAAGTTTATGTGATATTAGCAGGTCTCGCGACCCCTTTAGTTTTTTCTGTTCACAGTATAGTCAGCTTCGACTTTGCAGTCTCGATCCTTCCGGGCTGGCACACGACAATATTCCCACCATACTTTGTTGCCGGAGCCATATTCTCCGGTTTCGGAATGGTGCTGACTGTTCTCATTATTGTAAGAAAAGTTTTCAATCTCGAATACATTATAACAAAAGATCATCTCGACAGGATGGCGAAGGTGACTTTGCTCGTCAGCATGATGGTCGCATATGCTTATTTGCTGGAGCCGTTCATCGCATGGTACAGTGGAGATCCGGTAGATTGGTACCTCGTCATCCAACGCGCCACGGGACACTACGCTCTTGGATTCTGGATAATGACGACGTGTAACGTATTCGTTCCGCAGCTGTTGTGGTTCAAGAAAATTAGAAGATGTGTACCCGTTCTTTTTGTGATCTCACTTCTGATAAATGTTGGAATGTGGCTGGAACGTTACATAATTATAGTCACTTCATTGGTCAGAGATTTCACACCGGCAGCATGGCACTTATATTCACCAACCTGGGTCGACTTCGGAATACTGACCGGCAGTTTCGGTCTCTTCTTCACTCTCGTTCTCCTTTTCTCGAGAACTCTTCCGGTTATATCAATGTCCGAAGTCAAGGGCGTCACAGAAAGTGCGCACCCCGCTCATCAGGCAGGAGTTAGCCATGAGTGAACGACTTTACGGAATAACTGCTTTGTTTGATTCGCCTGAGAAGGTTCTCGCCGCCGCAAAAGCCGCGACAAAGGAAGGGTATAAGGACTTCGACTCATACACGCCATATCCGATTCACGGACTCGACAATGCAATGAAGTTGAAGCGAACGTACATTGGGATCGTTACATTAATTATTGGAATGACAGGAGTGATCTCGCTTGTCACGTTCACATGGTGGGCTAACTCAGTTGATTTTCCGATGGTGACCGGTGGCAAACCGTTTTTTGCGTGGCCTTCATATGTGCCGCTGATGTTTGAAATGGGAGTTTTGTTCGGTGCCGTGTCAACTGTAATTGCTCTCCTTGCAATCTGGCTCGGTTTGCCTAGAAACAGTCATCCGCTTCATGACAGCGAGTTCATAAAAAAAATATCCGATGACAGGTTTGGAATTTGTATCGAGGCGAAGGATCCGAAGTTCGACCAAAAGCGAACCGAATCTTTCCTGAGGACTCTCGGAGCAGAGAAGGTGGAACCCGCTTATTACGAAGTCCAGAGCTTTACTCTGAAACAATTGGTGCTAGATCCCAAATTTATTATTTCTATCATTGTGGTCGCCGCCGTTTCTTCAGGAACGGTCTACTGGGGATTGAACAAAATGCTTCTTATTCGTCCGTGGAGCTCACTTAACGATCAGGAAAAAGTTCTCCCCGAAACACGAAGCGAATTTTATCCGGATGGATTCGCGATGCGGCCGCCCGTGGAAGGAACTGTCGCAAGAAGCCAGATGCCTTATGAGTTTACTGAAAACGATTTGGTATCAGCAGAAAAATATTTGAAAAATCCCCTGTTGCCAACGCCTCACGTCATGCAGCTTGGTCAAAGAGATTTCAATACCTATTGCAGTCCTTGTCACGGATATTTTGCAGATGGCGACAGCAGACTGCAGGGACAGTTCCCGAATCCGCCGAGCCTTCACACCGACAGCTTGCTTATCGCGCCCGACGGTTTGTACTACGGTGTCATCACGAACGGTTTCCAGGGAATAATGCCATCATACGCTAGACAGATCCCACGCGATGAACGGTGGGCGATTGTCTGGTACCTACGTGCGCTCCAAAAATCTGAACATCCGGAGGCATCAGTCGCAAAATGAACGTTTCAGAAATGATCGATACGCAAAAGTTAAAAAGCATTCCGGCCTCGTACTCGAGGCTCGGCTGGACTCTATTGATTCTTGGAGTGCTGCTTACAGTGATTTCTTTCGTCATCAATCCGAAGCACGCGTCGTTTGGACTCATAATGACACTGACGTTTGTTGCGACGGTCGGCATCGGCGCGCTGTTCTGGGTTGGGATCGAATATGTTAGTTCGGCCGTATGGAGCACCCCGATGAGGAGGCCGTTTGAATTTATCTCCGGGGTTATACCGTTCCTGATCATTCTTGCGGTTCCTCTTCTTTTCAACATGACGACCATCTTCGAATGGACACACAGAGCGCTTTTCAAAGACGATCCTGCATTGCTTGTGAAGGCTCCATATCTGAACATCCCATTCTTCATAGTTCGAACGATCGTTGTCTTTCTGGTGTGGTGGCTTTTTTATTATCTGATCATTCGCAATTCCAGGACGCAGGATTCAACCCGTGATCAGGGACTGACAACAAAGAACATAAAGCTATCCGCAGGATTCATACCGGTTTTCGGAATTACACTGACAATTTTCTCAATTGACTGGTTGATGAGCCTAACCCCGGACTGGTACTCGACGATATTTGGCGTTTACTTGTTTACGGGAGCTGCGGTTGCTTCAATGGCATTTGCTACCATAGTGATTGTGAAGCTTAATGAAAAGAATCTCTTCCCGGTGAAAATTACTCCCGATCATTATTACAACCTCGGGACTTTCCTTTTCGCGTTCTCAAATTTTTGGGCGTACATAGGTTTCAGCCAGTTCATGCTGCAGTGGTACGGGAACCTGAGGGACGAAACGGTGTGGTATATTCCGAGGATTCACGGAAGCTGGGCAGTGGTTTCCATCACTCTTGTCTTCATGCAGTTCGTGATTCCTTTCTTTTTTCTTATAACGAAACCGGCGAAGATGGACCCGCGTAGACTTGTTTTCATCTCGATCTGGCTCCTTGCCGCCCATGCTCTCGATATTTATTGGATGGTCATGCCGGTATATAATCCCGACCATGCAGTATTCGCGTTGAGCGAAGTGGCATTCATGATCCTGTCGGTTGGGATTCTGTTGTCGGTTTTTTCCTTCAAGGCCAAAGGGAACAACATGGTACCAATTGGAGATCCCAAACTGCAGCGCGGCCTGGAGTTTCATATTTAACCGGGATGGTTGTAAAAGAGTAGAGTAGACCAAAAAGTATTATGGAACAAAAAGATCAAACCGCGAATCAGCAAAAAGAATCCGTGCTCGTTAGAAAAGTGTGGTTGTCTCCCCTCTTCTATATCTATTTCCTGAGCGTGCTGACCGGACTGGGAATGCTGTATATCCACAGGGAGAATATGGTGAACAGGAATTCGATATCTCCTGATCTCGCGATCGATTCTACATTCTGGAATCCGGTCGGCGATGTTCCTCCCGGTCCGGCAAACACCGGTGAGAAGATCGATGTTGCAATGTTGCTGCAGCCGACGAAGGCGCAGATCGCCAGAGGTGAGCAGCTTTTCAAAGTCAATTGCTCCTCCTGTCATGGCACAGACGGAAAAGGCGATGGTCCCGCATCGGCAAACCTAAACCCGAAACCCCGCGATTTTCATTCGACCGCAGGCTGGAAGAACGGAAGGCTTCTTTCACAAATGTTCAAAACGGTGGCTGAAGGTATCCCCGGGAGTGCCATGGTATCATTCTCCGCGACGTTTCCTGCGAGCGACCGGCTTGCCATCATCGATTACATAAGAACATCGTTCGGAGATTTTCCCAAAGACACACCCGAACAGTTGGAGACGATGGGCAAGACTTATCATCTCGGGGAAGTTCAGACTGCTCCTACTCGAATTTCAGTCAGTGAGGCTATGAGTCGTATCGAGGAAGGTGCGATCCCGCTCGTCAGAACAACCGCCGCAATCTCGGCATATATTTCTCAGCATCCAACGGACGAGGGAAGTCGGATATTCGATAATGTTGTGATAGATCGCCAGCGGGCTCTAACCATGCTGGCCAGCTCAAATTTCTGGAGCAAAAACGAGTCGGATTTTGTTATGATAGTAACAGCAAATGCGGTGCAGAACGGTTTCGATCCGAAAGTTGCGCGACTCAGCACTCAGGATTGGGAAACCCTCTTTAATTATTTGAAAGGTTTGTTTTCTTCGAAGGACTTAGCTTCAAACAATGGTTGAACAACGCAAGACATATTTGTTGAAATTTCTGGGGCGAACGATGTCAGAAGCGGCGGCGTTGTTCGTTCTCGGCTTTATGACGTTGAGTGTCGCAATTCTCCCGCAAGCGGCGAATGGGGAGGAGGCGGCTTCCGGTCAGGTGAAAGTTGGCATCGAAGAAAAGCTCGGACAAAATATTCCTCTGGATTTGAAGTTCAGAGATGAAAACGGGAATGAGATTACTCTTCGTCAAATATCGGCGGGCAAGCCTCTCATTATCGATATGGCATACTATACTTGTCCGGGAATCTGCGATGAAGTTCTTGCGAGTTTGACAAGCACGCTCGATGAAGTAAGCGAAACGCCAGGAGAAGATTTCAATGTGGCAACTGTGAGTTTTGATCCTGCGGATAATTCAGCAATCGCATTGAAGAAGAAGGAACAATATTGGGGATTGTTGAGAAGACCTTTCCCAGCCGAAGATTGGAGATTCCTAACTGGAGACAGTACAGACATTTCCAGCCTTGTGCACTCCATCGGTTTCTATTACATGAGAGATAAGTACCAGAAGTTTACTCATCCGACTGCGCTGGTGATTGTCGACAAGAATGGGGAAATCATAAGATATATCAAAGGAAGTACTTTCACGCCGGTGGATTTGAAAATGGCGATCATGCAGGCAAAAGCAGGAACTCCGGAACAGATAATCAGTTCCGTGATTGCGGTATGTTTCAGCAGGGATCCTTCTGGACAGCATCTGGTTTTCAACATAATGCAGGTAATGGGAGTTGGAACGCTCGTGTTCATCGCAGGTTTCATAGTTTTTTTGAGATCTACAAAAAGAGGTAAGTGGTTCGCGAAGGAGAATTCTGCCTCGCGAAAGGAGATAAGTTAATGGCGGATGTAGCAATTTCTCCGCACGAAATAGCGGTACATAATTATTTAGAAAATACGGGAAAGAGAAAAGGAATCTTGGCTTGGATTCTCTCGACGGATCACAAGCGAATCGGAATACTCTATATGATTTCGATTTTTGTTTTTTTCAGCGTCGGCGTCGTCCTTGGCTTCCTGATGAGACTCGAAATGCTGGTGCCGGGTCCGGCAGGCAAGATATTCAATGCGCAGGAATACAATGCTTTGTTCACACTGCATGGCGTGATTATGGTTTTCCTCTTCGTCATCCCGGGAATACCAGCGACTCTCGGCAATTTTTTCCTCCCGATACAAATCGGCGCGAAAGACGTGGCTTTCCCGAGGTTGAACTTGTTGTCTTGGTATCTATACGTTACAGGCGGTATCGTGGTTCTGTTGTCGCTCTTCCAGAACGGGCTTCCCGATACGGGCTGGACGTTCTACGTTCCTTACAGCGTTCGCAGCGGAACGGATGTCACGATGGCGGTCTTCGGAGTCTTCATACTCGGATTCTCTTCGATTCTTACCGGCCTCAATTTCATTACAACAATCCACCGCATGAGGGCGCCGGGAATGGATTTCTTCAAGATGCCGTTGTTCGTCTGGGCATTATACGCGACGGCATGGGTTCAGGTGATCGCCACGCCTGTCCTTGCAATCACGCTTCTTCTCATCATCATCGAACGACTTTTCAGCGTCGGGATCTTCGATCCATCTAAAGGCGGTGACCCCGTCCTGTACCAGCATATGTTCTGGGTTTACTCTCACCCGGCGGTGTATATCATGATCCTGCCGCCGATGGGTGTCGTCTCAGAAATTGTGACGACATTTTCCCACCGGACTGTATTCGGTTACAAGATGGTGGCTATGTCGAGCCTTGCTATTGCATTCATCGGTTACCTTGTCTGGGGCCACCACATGTTCGTTGCCGGAGAAACGCAGCCTGCACAATTTGCATTTTCACTTCTGACTTTTTTGGTCGCCATCCCAAGCGGCATAAAAGTTTTCAACTGGGTAGCCACGATGTACAAAGGCTCGATAGATCCACAGCCTCCATTTCTTTATTTGATGGCGTTCATCATACTTTTCTCGATTGGCGGGTTGACCGGATTGGTCCTCGGCTCTCTGGCGACCGATGTCCATTTGACCGGAACGTATTTCGTCGTCGGACATTTTCATTACATAATTTTTGGCGGAGGCGTGTTCATTTTCTTCGGGGCGCTTCACTACTGGCTTCCGAAAATGTTCGGAAGAATGTACAACAAGAAGGTTGCCAACTGGGCGCTTGGAATTCTTTTCGTCGGATTTAATCTCCTCTATTTCCCGATGCTGCTTCTCGGGTACGAGGGAATGCCAAGAAGATATTTTTCTTACCTGCCGCAGTATGAAACTTTGCAGCATATCTCAATGGTCGGATCGTGGATACTTGTCATTGGTCTGATCATGATGCTATGGAACCTCTTGCACGGGATATTCAAAGGTGAAAAGTGCGGCGATAATCCGTGGGGAGGCACGACACTCGAGTGGAGGATTTCTTCACCGCCGCCTCCAGAGAATTTCGAGGAAATACCTATCGTGACACACGAACCGTATTATCATCCGGAGGCAGTCAATTGAGCGACATCGCAGGAACAATGGAAAAAACCGAAAGCCACGCGGAGCATCTTCATCGCGATGAAAAAAGCGCGAAGATGGGGATGTGGCTTTTCCTTCTGACTGAGTTGTTGCTGTTCACCGGGCTTTTCCTGATGTACTCGGTGTACCGCTATCTCAATACCGCCGACTTTCACAGGGCCGGTCTGGAGACGCATACTCTTTTCGGTACCGTGAACACAATGGTCCTTCTGACAAGCAGCCTGACAATGGTGCTGTCGATAGCGGCTATTCAGAGGGGAAGGAAATGGCTCTCTGTCGGATTCCTGAGTTCGACGATACTTCTCGGGCTGGCATTTCTCGTGATAAAGTTGTTCGAGTGGTCGCTTGAAATAAATGAAGGTTTGTTCCCTGGATCGCAGGTTCTCCTCAGCAAACCGAACGGTGAGATACTTTTCTTCGGGCTTTACTATACAATGACCGGTCTGCACGGGCTCCATGTCCTTGCGGGGATGATCGTATTAATATTCATGCTGGTCTTCATGTTGCGAGATAAGATCACAAAGGATGACTACATCAAGCTGGAGAACGCGGGTTTGTACTGGCACCTTGTCGATATCATCTGGATTTTCTTGTTCCCACTTTTCTATCTGATCAATTGAGGTTTGAATGAGCGAAATTACGAATCAAGTTCGCGTCGGGGAAACGAAAGCCCACGCCGAGCCGATCAGTTACGGCAAGTACGTATTGGTATGGCTCGGTTTAATTGCCCTGACCTGTACGACGGCGGCAGTTGCCGGAATAGACCTGGCGGCGTTCACGCTCGTGGCCGCACTCTTGATCGCAGTTACAAAAGCATCGATGGTCGTCAATATTTTCATGCACATAAAATTTGAAGACAAAATCTTCAAAGTATTTCTCGGCATAGCTGGATTTACGATATTCGTTATATTCACGCTTACTTTTATGGATGTATTCTTCAGGAGATGAATTAGAGATGTATCCTGGTGCACAAAATCACGCTCGAGCTGTCGATGACATAATGAGATTTATTGTCTGGGCAGACATCATTTTGTTTGTCATCGTCGTCGGGGCGATGTTCTGGTTTGTTTACAGATACCATAAGAAGCGTCATCCACGCGCGGTGAGCGTACACGGTAACGTGACTCTGGAAGTCATCTGGACCGTCGTTCCGGTAATACTTGTACTTTACATGTTCTATCTAGGATGGTCCACCTACATCAAGACCCGATTCGTCCCGGATGATTCGATGCCTGTGAAAGTAATTGGCAGACAGTGGAGCTGGAGCTTCCAGTATGCCAACGGGAAACAGTCAGACACCCTTTATGTTCCGGAAGGGCGCCCGATAAAATGTCTCCTGACCTCGGTCGACGTGATCCATGGATTTTATATTCCGGAGCTGCGCGAGAAGCTGGACGCAATTCCAGGAAGAGTAAGGTACATGATGCTTTATCCGGAGGAGCTCGGGACTTATGAGATAACCTGCAGCCAGTACTGCGGATTGAACCACGCACTTATGGAGACGCGCCTGGTAGTTATTCCGAAAGAACAGTTCGACAAATGGCTTGGCAACGCAGCTAAGAAAACTGAAGTTGCCGAAGCATCGACGGCTAATCCATGACACCATCGATTGAGAAGATGCAGCCAGATTATTTGATCGAGCCCGGAAAATCACCGCGACATGCAACTCCGGCTGATATTATCGGAGCGAATGTCGTATTAAGCGGTTCCGATCTATTAAGTGCTCTCCTAGAACTCGTTAAAATCAGGATCACATTCTTTGTCGGCATGTCGGCAATTTTCGGTTATGTCCTTGCTGCAAACGAGATCTCGACGGCAATGATACTTCCCATACTCGGGATATTTCTTCTCTCGTGCGGTTCGGCGGCATTTAATCACTACCAGGAGCGTGACACGGATCTGCTGATGCATCGCACCAGCAAGCGGCCTCTTCCATCGGGGACAATGTCTCCGCAAGCTGTCCTATGCATCGTATTCGGACTTTCACTTGCAGGGAGTGCGTTGATTCTTTTTACGGGAAACGCGACATCGCTGATCCTGTCTTTGCTGGCATTCGTTTCGTACAATGCAATTTATACTCCCCTCAAAAAGGTGACCCCGTTTGCGGTGATACCGGGTTCGTTTGTCGGATCTTTTCCCGTAATGGCGGGGTGGGCGGAGGCCGGTGGATACGTTTTCGATCCAAGACTTATTGTGATCACGGCTTTCTTTTTTATCTGGCAGATACCGCACTTCTGGCTGCTGATGGATATGTACAGCGCGGATTACGAGCGTGCAAACTTTCCGACTCTCCGAATGTATTTCAGTGCGAGGACTCTATCTGTCCTCACTTATCTGTGGATCGTAATTATGTTCCTGACTTCCGCCTTTTTTGTAATCACAGAAGTCGTAAACAATATTCCGACGCAAGTTGCCATTGCTGCACTCGGTTTGTGGCTTGTCATCGGCACACGGAAGATAATTTCGAACACCGACGATAAACGTGCGAACAAATCTGCCTTCATGAAAATAAATATTTATGTGCTGGCAATTACGCTGGTTGTCATGGTCGACAGAGTCCTCAGTCTTCCCTGGAGGATGTTTTGAAAATGATAAATCGCAAGGAATTTTGTAAATGAATTTTCTCGACAAGCTTGTCATTCCCGAATCGAACGAACACCTGACACTTCTGAGATATCTTCTCGTCGTTGTGACAATCTTCTTCGTGACATATGCGAGCATAGCTGTTATTGCTTCAACTTTCTCAACGATCTTCGACCGCAGCGGGAGAAAGAACGGCATCAAGCATCATTCGAAATTTGCACAGGACCTTGCCGATCTGGCCGCACCGGGCAAGGGTGCGATCTACGCGATGGCTGTAGTACCTCTTGTTACCGTGATCCTGACATACGCGCAACTTCTTTACGGGATGGATATCGGCATCACGTCTTATCTTTTCTACTCCGCGATTTTCTACTTCGTCGGATTTTACTTCCTCTACGGATACAAACGGTCTTTCCATCTTGATTCCATCTTCACCGCTTTTCAAAATCTTGCTTCCTCGCAAAAAGCCGAAGTCCAGCCCGACGTGGCGAAAGACGTCGAATCTTACGAGCACTCGGCTTCATCCTCCAGAAAAAATGGCGGTCGCCGGAGCGCGGTACTTCTCTGGATAGGAACATGGCTTTTTGTGGGAGCGACGCGACTTGCGTTCACTCCCGAGAGATGGTCGGATTCTTCGCTTGGCGCAATTCTTTTTTCAGGCGAAACTATATGGAGTCTTATCAACTATATCGTCACAGCGCTCGTCATAACAAGTGCCGCCGTGTTGTTTTTCTTCTTCAAATGGGAAAAGGGAATCGCTCTCTCGGCGGATGATTCATATAGGACATTCGTCGAGAGGCGTGTTCTTCCTGTGGGTCTTGTCGCGGTCGCACTCGAGCCTGTCCTGATTTTCTTCGAGATACAAAACCTTCCGCAATCTGGTATTTCCAATTTGACGTTCGCCATCGCGTGCATCGGAATATTCATTGCACTTCTCGTCCTTCTCCTTTTCTATTCGATGCTCAGAGATTCCCGGGTGAATCTCGGCAGCTACGCGTTCGTCAGCGTTGTAGTGTTAGTCTTCATGTGGGCGGCGAAAGACGAGATAGCCTTCCATTACGCGACACGCAATCAAAACCAGATGCTCGGGCAGAGATACGAAACAATGCTCGCCTCGCTCAACCCGAACGAAGCCCAACCCGTAATCAGCGGGGAGGACATTTACAACGGAAGATGCAGCGCCTGCCACAGGTTCGATATTAAGCTTGTCGGACCGCCATATAACCAGACGCTTCCGAACTTCGTGGGTAAGATGGATTCGCTGGAGGATTTCATCATGAACCCGCGGCAGGTTGTGCCGGGATATCCGCCGATGCCGGGCCAGGGATTGAAACCCGCCGAAGTGAAAGCCGTTGCGGAATATATCATGGGAGTTTATTTGAAGGCACATCCCCCAAAGGGGCAGGACACTTTGAAGGTAGAGAGCAAGAAGCCGGCATGAGTTCTTTACTTAATTATTAGTCACTCACCGTAGCCTGAACACTCAAATGTCAGCGCTCGATTTGTAAAAAGAAGTTTATTGTATGGAGATCGAAATGAAAGTTAAAGGAACCTACACGGTAAAAAAGTGGGAAGAGTCGGCTTATCGAGAAATGTCTCCGGAAAAAAAGATGACAAAGGCTTCCGTCGAGTACAGTTTCAGCGGAGAAATCGAGGGCAAGGGCCTGGTCGAATACCTGATGTTCTATTCTCATTTTGACGCGAAGGATCAACACAACGCCGCGGCTTCTTACGTAGGACTCATATATTTTGATGGAACACTATCGGGAAAGTCGGGGAGTTTTGTGCTCGAAGACAATGGTGCGTTCGAAGGCGGGGCCGCAAAATCGACTTTGAAGATCGCCAAAGGCTCAGGCACCGGTCTGCTCGATGGGATTCATGGAAACGGGAGGTATGTGGCTGATCAAGGAGGTTATCACATTGAGTTGGAATATAATTTGAGATGACGACAATTACTGATGATTTCATGCGAACGATGCTCCAGAAGACGAAGAACTATTGTATTGTCATTCTGAAACCGGGGCCTAACAGGAGCAAGCCTGAAGCTGATAAAATTATCTGGGAGCACGGCCGGCGTAATTTTATGCTCCGCGCAGGTGGAAAATTGTCCATCGTCTGTCCGGTCTCCGGAGGGACCGAGGTATCCGGCATCTGTATTTTCAATGCCGGTGTAGACGAGACGAGAAAGCTGATGGACGACGATCCGGCAGTGAAAGCAAATGTTCTCCTCTATGATACATATAGCTGTCGATCTTTTCCGGGTGACAGCCTGCCCGGATGATTTATTGCTATTAGATCGTGAATATTTAATTCAGCATTAATTTTGCCGGTAAGATATTCGGAGAAAATAACTGAGACCATAGCCGATTTAGGGGAGTCTTTGATCCGGCTTCTGAACTCAATCGGAACGTTCAGGACTGAAGAGAAGAGGAGTTCGATCCATGTTGTCCGGGGGCAGGCGTTTGTGGGCATCGATCCGAAGAAAAGTTAGCTCGGCGTGAATGTCGTTCTCAACCGTCCCATTTTTTCTCCTCCTGCGGACAAGGTGGAATAAGTCTCCGCTATTGGAATCATTGCTGGGGTGATCTTCGGAATCGTCGATATCATCCCGATGATGTTCATGAATCTGCCGAATCGAAATCTTGCGATGGCGGGAGCATTCGCAAATCGATTTGCGATAGGTTTTGTTGTGGAAGCAGGAAGGGGGAAGTTGTCGACGACTTAAGAAATTTGATATTCTCTGCTAAATTATTTCCACAAGTTTAAGCAGCAGTCGAGAAAATTTTTCATCAACATTTTCACCAATTCTTAGTACATCGTCATGTGAAAGTTTTTCCAAAGTGGTTCCAGCGCTGTAATTTGTGAGGCAACTTATCCCTATTACTTCCATATTTACTGACCGGGCAAACGTTGCTTCATGGATCGTCGACATTCCGACTGCATTTCCTCCAAGGCCTCTATAAAATTTTACTTCAGCCGGGGTTTCGTATGACGGTCCCGTCAAACCTAGATACGTTCCGGATTTGAGGTCTATGCAGGATTCTTGCGCTGCCAATAGGGCTGCGGCTGCAAGTCTCTCGCTATACATCGGATTCAGTTCCGCTTTAGGCATTCTCAAATCAGCCAGGACATTCCTAGAGGTTAGGTTGATTTGATCTTTTATCAGCATCAAATCGCCCGGAGAAAACTTTTCGTCCAAAATTCCCGCGGCGTTTGTCAGGACAATTTTCTTTATTCCCAGTTGATGGGAGACGATAGCGGTTACCGCAGCATCGATAGTGGATGCCGTCTCGTAAAAGTGGACTCGTCCGCTGAAAACTAGAACTCTCTTGCCGGCAACTTTTGCGCTGACGATTTCGCCGAGATGCCCGGGAACGGTCGAGCGCGGGTAGTCGGGAATCTCGGCCGACTCTAGAGCGATTTTGTCGGTGAGGTGCCTCGTGAAGCTGCCAAGTCCGCTTCCGAGAACTACAGCAATATCGTGGTGCACTCCTTTGAAGCGGGAGGAAACAAAATCTCCAGATTGTTGAAAGGGAAGAGAAGTCATCGATTCGTCTTCACCTCAGTCCTCTGCCAAAAGTTGAGGAGGTGCTTGAAAATTGTTCCTGCTCCATCATCGTTGATTATTTTTCTTTCTCGTACGGTATTCCATCTGCCGCCGGTGCGATGGACTTTCCAATGAATCCGGCAAGAACGACTATGGTTGCGACATAGGGAATCATCTGGATAAATTGAGTCGGCAATCCAGCGCCCTGCAGCTGGATTTCCAGACTCTCAGCGAGTCCGAACAACAGACACGCTGCCGCTGCACCGAGGGGGTTCCATTTCCCGACAATCATTGCGGCAAGCGCTATGAATCCGCGCCCAGCCGACATTCCGTCCGTGAATGAATGCTGATCGAATGCCAGCCACGCCCCGCTGAGTCCGGCGAGTACACCGCTGATCATGACTCCATAATATCTGTAGAGCGATACACTGATGCCAACCGTGTCCGCTGCTTCGGGGTTTTCACCTACCGCACGAAGTCGCAAGCCGAATCGTGTTTTGAATATGATGAGGTGACTCGCGAAAACAATGAAAAGTGTCAAGAGTACCAATGGATTGCCGAGGAGTCGGGCAATCTCAGGTGAACGATCGGCGAATGGTAATTTTAGATCAGGGAGCCCGATTATCCTGTCTGAATTGCTTGAACTGTGGAACAATATTTCGAGAACAAATTTGGTAATCCCGACTGCAAAAAGATTGATCGCTATTCCCGAGATTATCTGATCCGCTTTGATGTTTATCGACACCACCGCATGTATCAACGCCGTGAGGATGCCGAACACAATCCCGCAGACTGCGCCGATCAACGGGTTACCGGAGTAGTATGTCCCGACCGTCGCGCCGAACGCTCCGTTAAGCATGATCCCTTCGAGAGCGATGTTCGTTACGCCGCTTCGCTCACTGTAAACACCGCCTAACGATGCCAGCGCATAGGGAACAGTGATCCGGATTGTCTGCGCGATAAAAGCCAGTGAAAGAATTGAGCTTATCATTCTTCAGAAAGGCTCAACGTTCTCTTCTTCAGATAGTTCATGACAATTCCGCGGAATATTCTATTTGAAGATATGACAAAAATTATTACGATCGCCTGAAGTATGCTGACTAATTCTTTGGGCACCATGGTATTTATGACCAAGCCGCCATAGTCCAACATTCCAAAAAGCAAAGCGGCTAGAATAACTCCAAAAGGATTGTTCAACCCGAGGAGAGCAACGGCAATTCCCATGAATCCCGTTCCGCTTGAGAAGCCTTCCTCAAAATAATATTTGTATCCCATCACAAAATTTGTCCCGACGAGTCCGGCGATTGCTCCGCCGAGTGTCATGCTCAAGATGATGTTCCTTGAAACGCTTATCCCTCCGTACTCCGCTGCCTTTGGATTGAAGCCGACTGCCCGCAATTCATAACCAAAGCGTGTTCTCTCAACATAGTACCAAACGAGCACGGCGGTGACGAGCGCAATGAGGATCGAGAGATTTACCGGCGAGCCCTCGAAGCCGGGGAGAAACTTGTCGAAGCGAGGCAACGTGCCGGCGGGCGAAATCGAAGGAGTATGAACCGTTGCGGGGATGTTGTATACGTTTGTGACGAAATAACTTATGAGGGCAGCGGCAATGAAATTGAGCATGATCGTATTTATGACTTCGTGCGCTCCTACTTTCGCTTTCAAATATCCCGGAATAAACCCCCATATTCCGCCGCCCACCATGCCTGCAAGAATCAGGAGGGGGATTTCGATGTAAGATGGTACACCAAAGGTCTTCATGCCTACAAGGGCAGTGACAAAAGCGCCAATCTGTAATTGTCCTTCGGCCCCGATGTTGAATAAACCCGTTCGAAAACAAATCGCAACCGAGAGACCGGCAAAAATCAACGGCGTCGATTTGAATAGGAGCTGCCCGATTCCATACGAGCTTCCCAGTGTCTGCGAAAGAAGCACCGAATAGACTTCGAACGGATTCTGACCAACGATGACGATAAAAACAGCTCCTACAGTGAAGGACAATATCACCGCGAGGATCGGGATCAGGAAGTTCTGCGTTACAGGATGTTCAAGAAAGGGTCTGTTCATATGAATCCCTTAGGGATCGCTGCTCATCTTCTTTCGATCCTGTCATATAAAGTCCAAGTTCATTCTCGTCGACTTCATTATTTGGGAAAATCTTTGCAATCTTTCCGCCGTACATGACCGCTATCCTATCAGACAGGCTTACGATCTCATTCAGGTCGGCTGAGATAAGCAGGATTGCTTTGCCGGAGTCGCGTGCAGAGACAAGCGTACGATGGATGAATTCGATTCCTCCGATGTCTACTCCTCTTGTGGGCTGGCTCGCAATTATCACTTCTGCATTTCTGGAAAGTTCGCGTGCCATGATTATTTTCTGCTGGTTGCCTCCCGATAATCCTCGAGCGTGAATGAAAGGATCAGCGGGTCGGATATCAAATTTCTGAATCAGAAGTTCTGCGTTTTGAGTTACTTCAGTTCTCTTCATAAGAAATTTAGGACTAAACCTGGCGTGCATACCTAGAATCAAATTTTCCTCGACAGAGAAATCAATTACGAGACCTCTTCTTATTCTGTCTTCCGGAACGTGAGCAAAACCTTTCAGGAAAATTTCTTGCGCGCTCAGGCCGACAAGTTCAACGTCATCTATTTTTACAGAGCCTGACGACGGTTTCAAAAGGCCGGTCAAACATTCGACAAGCTGCGACTGTCCGTTTCCTTCAATGCCTGCGATTCCGAGAATTTCCCCGGATGCCACCTCGAACGACACGTCGCGCAACTTTGCCACCCCCCGTCGGTCAATGTAGTTCAGATTTCGTATGAAAAGTCTTGGTGCAGTGGTTTTCTTCTCTGATTTCTCGACTCGCAGAAGCACTGGCCGGCCGACCATCAGTTGTGCAATCTCCGGTGGACTGGTTTTCTTTGTTTCAAGGTCGCCGACGAGTTTTCCTTTCCGCATTACGGAAACGTGTTGGCTTATTGCCATCACCTCGTTCAGCTTGTGAGTGATGAGCACAATCGTCTTGCCCTGCCCATTCAACTGTGAAAGAATTTCGAAGAACTGCTTTGTTTCCTGGGGAGTCAGAACGGCGGTCGGTTCGTCGAGTACCAGGATATTGGCTTTTCTATAAATTGCCTTCAATATTTCGATACGCTGCTGAACTCCTACTCCGACATCCTCCACTCTTTCATCCAACGGAACATTCAGCGAAAACTTTTCAGCCAGAGCGGAGACTTCCGCAGTCATTCTCTTTAGATCGAGGAAAAGAGTTTTCGTTGTCTCAGCACCTAAAACTATGTTCTCGAGAACGCTCAATTTCGGGACAAGCATGAAATGTTGGTGTACCATTCCAATCCCGAGTTTTATCGAATCGTGGGGAGATCTTATGACAACATCTTTTTCATCGATTCGAATACGGCCGGAGTCGGGCTGGTAAAGACCATAGAGCGTCTCCATCAAAGTGGTTTTTCCGGCGCCGTTTTCACCGACGAGAGCGTGGATCGTTCCGGTTTCCACTTTTAGAGTTACGTTGTCATTGGCCACCGTTCTCGCGAAGCGCTTGGTGATGTTCAGGAGTTCTATTGCGTAGGACATTTTCATTAGAGGTAAGATGCAAGAGGCAAGAAGTCAGAAACACGATTTACTCCTTTCTTGCTTCTTGTCCCCGGCGTCCTGCTTCTATTCTCTATTCAGTTGGCACTTTTATCTGTCCGCTGATTATTTGCTGCTTCAAGGATTTGATTTTATCATAGGCATTTTGCGGAATCATCGATTTGTTGTTTTGATCGTAGACAAGGTCAACGCCGTCATCAGCAAGGCCGAAGACTTCGGCTCTGCCTCCTTCAAAATTTCCATCTTTCCATTTTTTTATTATGTCGTAGACTGCAACGTTGCCTTTCTTGACCATACTGGTCAACACATAGCCGGGAGCCTCCTTCCACTGATCCATGTCGACTCCGATCGCATATTTCTTCATCTCGCGGGCAGCCTCAAATACGCCGAGTCCTGTCACCCCGGAAGCATGATATATGATATCCGCACCTTGAGAGTATTGGCTTAATGCGAGTTCCTTTCCTTTTGCCGGATTCTTGAAAGCATCACCGGTAACTCCGGCATAAGCGATCAGAACTTTTGCTTTGGGATTGACATACTTGACACCTGCTTCATAACCTGCTTGAAATTTTTTGATTAGCGGCGATTCCATTCCACCGACGAAGCCGACGATGTTGGTTTTCGTGATCAACGCAGCCAATGCCCCGACAAGAAATGAACCCTCCTCTTCCCGGAATTCAATCGCGATGAGATTTGGCGGGAGCGGTTTGCCCGGGTCATACGAATAGTCTATGCACGCAAACTTTTTATCGGGAAAATCCTTCGCAACATTTGTAATGTCATCGGTGAAAATGAATCCAACTCCGAATATCAAGCCGATTCCTTTCTGACTTGCAAGCTGGCGCAGGGCAGATTCACGGTCCGAGCCGCCGCTCGGTTCGACATACTGAAAGTTGACCCCAAGACTGTCCTTGGCTGTTTGAATGCCCAGGTAGGCGGCATCATTAAAAGACTTGTCTCCGCGTCCACCTACGTCAAACACCAGACCCACTTCGCTATTTACCGGAACACCGGGTTGACCTTTTCCGCAGGAAATGAAAAGCAAGCACAAAGGGACTAACGTGAGCCACCGGGTGAAAATAATGGAATACCGGGATGATGGGACGATGGATCCGTAGGACGATGAAAAAAATTTCTCCTGCCGCTTTGTACCTTTGAGCCTCTGTGTCATTGTATCCTTAATCAGATGGTGGTACAAAGCATTTTCGGCATCGAGCCTCGTAAATGTCTTTTGCACCGACCAAAACCCGTTCACCCGACTGCGTTTTCCTTTGTGTGCGGTCGGCCGGATTCCCGCAAACGACGCAAATCGCAAGAGTCTTAGTGATATACTCCGCAACGGCGAGAAGCTGCGGCATCGGTTCGAACGGCTTTCCTCGGTAATCCTGATCGAGTCCCGCCACGATCACTCTTTTTCCTGCCGAGGCCATCGATTCGCAGATTTCTATTAAATCCATCTTGAAGAACTGGCCTTCATCTATTCCAACCACGTGTGCATCTTTTGAAAGAGAAGGTATTTCCAGTGCGGAATCGACGACGACGGATTTTAATCTGTCGTCACTGTGAGAGACAATGTGGTCGTCGCTATAACGTTTGTCTATCCGGGGCTTGAAGATCGCCACATTCTGGCGTGCAATCTCGGCGCGACGCAAACGTCGAATCAGCTCTTCCGTTTTTCCGCTGAACATACAACCGCATATTACCTCAATCCATCCCGTCTCGCGCGGGGCATAATGCAGACTAATCTCTTCCATTTGATAGTATTTTTGCCGTAAATGCTTGAGGGAGCAATGAGGAAAGCTTTTCCTTTTTCACATCGCCTTTTCTATTTGTCATGTAAATCTCAATATCGCCGGCAAGCTCGAGCATAACCTGTCTGCATGCGCCGCAGGGCGGGCAGAAATCCTCTGCGTCAGAAACGATAGCCATCCTTTTGAATTTTGATTCACCCGAAGCAATTGCCTTCCACAGCACTATTCTCTCCGCGCACATGGAAAGTCCGTAGCTGCTCGATTCTATGTTGAAGGCTGAATAAATTTTTCCGGCTTCTGTTTCGATTGCGGCCCCGACTCTGAAATGAGAAAATGCAGGTTCTGATTTTTTGTGCGCACTCTTTGCAGCTTCGATCAGTTCGGGAATTGATTTGTTGATTGGCATCTCGAAAAATATACCTGCGGGTGTCCTCAAAATCAAGGATTTCGTGAATTCATGCGACGCGTCAAAATGTTGGGAGATGAATTTTTAAATCTCGATTTGTCCTGATAGGGATATTCCCCGATGGCTTTGATTTCTTACTCGTGATTTTTGAAGGTCCATCTATAGATGGTGGGAAAGCTTAATCCCCTCTCAAAATCTGAAGAAAAGTAAAGAGTGTGGTCTGCAACATTTATGTCCATGATGTTCCCGTGGACTGAAAATAATTTTATTGGCTGATCGTCGCCGCGTTGAGACCATATGCTCGTCGAATCGCCATCTTCAGATGTTGCATAAAACTCCTCTCCGTCTGCGGATATCGCCGACGCATGTAGCACAGTCCGGTGTGTCTGCAAATTGCGAGTTGCTGGATTGTAAGTTGCGATCGAGTTTGCGCCGTTCAACGAATCTATAAGAAGGACGATTTCTTTCGTGGAACTGCCTGCGAATTTTTTCTCGACATTGAAAGTCTCCTGAGTAATCTTAAAAGGAAGGATATTCATACTGTCGACGACGGGAATTTGTCTTTCCCTCAGGTCGACAATGAACAATTTTCCTCCCGTTATGAAAGATCCTAAGTCTCCATCGCGGCTTACCGAACAATTCGTCCCGGCAAAAAACCTTGTGCCGTACTCCGTCCTGAAGCTGACGACAATTCGGTTTTCGTCCGTTGTTTCAATTCCTGAATTCTCTCCTTTTTCGTCGATGGATACGCGATAGCAATTTTCCGGTGGATCAAGGAAGTTCGGGTCCGAGCCTGACTTTATGACGTAGTTTTGCGATGTAGAATCTAAACCGACATATTCCAGCTTGTTTCCGAATACGGCAGGACTGAAGGCGACGCTTCTCAATTGGTCTCCGCTCAGTACCGGTACGGCGGGGACCGTAGATGTCATATCTGATGTGCCGGCGTAGAGCGTAATGGTAACTGCCGCTATGATTGCAGTCGTGATGCTCATTCGAACTGCCAGCAAATGTTTTGGCAGATGTCTCATCTGGAAGATGAGGTAAGCGGCATAAATAGATACAAGGAGGAAAAACCTTTCAAACAGTATGAAAGGTGTTTGGATATTTAGTGAATTCGACAGGAAGGAATGAATCGGCAAGCATGCCAGCACATAAAGTACGATAAAGAGCCTCGCAGTAGCCGTCTTCTGTTCTTCAAGCGCCGTCTGCCCGAGACAGATTATTGCGGGCGCCATGAGGACAAGTTGGTATGACGCCGCAGTGGGCGAGAGGAATAATACGGGAAAGGTTCCCGCCACCAGAGCCTCCCTCGCGTTTTTTTTCTCTATTCCACGATAAAAGAAGTACGCCGATGGCACCAGGACTAGAGCCTTGAACATAGAAATTGAAAACATGTATCCTCTCGCGGATGCGAAAAGAGGATGAGGATTGAGAGCAGGATCCAGCAGAAAAATAGTCCTGAGAAAAGACCATGCGGTCTGGTATGAAATCGAAAATGGATTAAGAACTCTGGCATTGAAGTAAAAAGGGAAAACCCGCTGCAAATAATAGACTATCGTAGATTCGCCGACTAACAGATAAGCGATGGAGAGAAGAATAAGCGACATAAGCAGGAAGTAAATGAATACTTTCCATCGCTTTGCCAACAGAAAAAGTAATGCGGGAGCTATTGCGAACACTTCAAACGGGAAGATGACCCCGAGGATTGTTCCGGATGCTCTCTCGGCACTTATGGAGAAGGCGAGAAATGCCAGCGCAAAAAAAAGAGAAACTATGATGAAAGGTTCTCCCGAACTGAAATTTGTCGCAAGGGCAAACGAGGAGCTCAAGAATACTACGTACGCCGTTCTGATAGACGAATTGGCAAGTTTTGCGGAAACGTGAACGAGAAGGACAAACGCGGCGATGTTGATTGCGGTCAAGATGAATTTTGAAAAGCCGGCAGGAGCGACGGCAAGAATAGTGTCAATCAAAAACGAAGCAGGAGTTGAGGAAGCAACGGAGAATATTCTTGTCGATAATCCGCTGGTATCCACGAGCTGTTGAAAATCTGGGAAGCGGTAAAACAGAACCGGATCCGTGCCGTGAAGAATGTTTCTGCCGGCGACATAAAACGCGATGAAATCCCCTTCGACTTTGAAAAAGCCTGGAAGAATGCCGTAAAGAATTATGAACAGTGAAGAAGCGAAAACAAAAATTCTCGCGAAGAGACGCATTAGTTTCTAAGTTCTAAATCTCAAAGAAATTCAAAATATTGAAGCTCAACGGAACTGGTTATCTCCTTCATGGATTTTTGCATTTTCAACAATAGTTAAAATCTAGGAATTTGGATTTAGAGCTTTATTCGTAAGGGTGAAAACAGTTATTTCTGGCGGGCAGTTGACGCGCACCGGCAGACCCACCGTTCCGATTCCCCGGCTGACATAGAGAAGGGAGTCGCCGCGGCGGTACTTCCCGGAAATGTATTGAGAAGCTAATGCCGCCGGCGTCAGTTTCACGCCGAGGAAATCGACGAGGACAATCTGTCCTCCATGCGTATGTCCGCTTAACATTATGTCAAACTTTCCGGCAACCGCTGTCTCGAAGTAATACGGCTTGTGGCAGAGCATGATCCTCGCTGTATCCAGCGAAGTCGCTTCGAAAGAGACTTTTCTGAAGTTTGCATGTTTGCCGTCGTCGACTCCCGAGAGCATCAGCTTTGCTCCGTTGATCTCTAGTTCCTCGGTCTCATTTCGCAGGACCTTCATTCCGATGTTGCGCACTTTTTCAGTGATTATGTCGGGGTCGCCGAAAAAGTCGTGATTGCCGAGGCAGGTGTAAATTCCGTATTTTGATTTCAGACCGGTGAACGCTCTGACGAACGGAAATATTTCTTCGGTCTTAGATGTAACGAAGTCGCCTGGAATGAAAATGATATCCGGGTTGAGATTATTGATTGCCTCGGTGTACTTTAACATGTCTTCTTCGAGCATATACATCCCGACGTGGACATCACTTATCATTGCAATTCGTAATCCGTCAAGCTGCTTGGGCAGATTGCTCGTCGGCAGTTTGATATTCTCTATTTTGTATTCTTCGCGGGTGTAAATACTATGGAGGGAGCCTGCAAACGTGTAGGCACCGACACCCATCGTCGCGGTTTTTATAAATGATCGTCGGGATTGTGTTCCAACGGGTTTCTTCTCTAAACTCGATATGTCCATGATGCGTAGTGCCTTATCCTTTCTTACTCGTCCAATAATCTTGATCACGAGTCTAATTGGAACTACGATCAGAGCTGCAAAAAGTATCGCGAGACTGAGGGTCTCGTACGCGTAGTACGGCCACATTATGAATTTCCGCATGAAACCGTGGTAGAAAAGCTGCGGAATGTAATATATGAATGCTATGGGCAGGTTCACCAGGATGAAAATGAGAGGAAGGTAAAGTCCTCGGAAATTTTTGTTTGTATTCCGGTCGAAGATGTACTTTACAGCAACGCTATAAAGGGCAATCTGGGAACAAATTATAAACAGAATCAGAATGAATCTGAAAATATGAAATGGTGCGTCGGGCATCTCTAGAGTTTTCCTTTCATATTTATAATTTAACACGTACGGGATATTAATGGTAGGCAGGAAAAGGTGTCAGGCTTCATCAATTGGATCTTAGCTGAAACGTAATCGCTGATCTTTAGTTTTGACTTTTGCAATTCCGCCTGGTTATATTGAGCTTTCGAGTCAACCAGCAAGAGAGGCAGTCTATGAGCGCTGAACCACAAATCCTGCGCACGAGATCTTCGGTGAAAAAATTCTTCGGCAGTTTCCATCCGTCATTCTGGGTTGCAAATTCACTCGAGCTCTTCGAGAGGCTGGCTTATTACGCCCAGGCCGCGGTTATGAGCATATTCCTCCGCGATTACCTGAACTTCAACGAAATCGACGCGACCACATTATCGTCTATCTTCGGGCTTCTCGTCTACCTTCTTCCCATTTTCGCGGGGACGTTCGCCGACAAATACGGATTCCGCAAGGCATTCTCATTCGCATTTCTCGTGATGGCGATAGGATATTTCCTGATCGGCGCAATCGGTTCTCCGTTTTTCAGACCGCTCATCCATGATATGTCGCTCTTCTGGCTTATAGTTGCCGTGCTGGTATTTACTTCCGTCGGCGAGTCGTTCATTAAGCCGTCTGTCCTCGGGACGGTTGCATTCTCCACAAATCGTGAGACGAAATCGCTCGGCTACGCGATCTACTATACTCTGGTGAACGTGGGCGGCGCGACCGGGCCGGTCATAGCATATTTCGTCAGAAGTATTGTCGGGATCCAGTGGGTATATATGGTTTCGGCACTGAGTTGTGCCATGATGCTTGCTGGAACTATATTGTTTTACCGCGTACCTGAATCTGCGACGGCTATCAAGCAGCCTTCGGTAAAGACGAAACTTGCGGACATGGCCAGGGTTTTGATCAACGCGCGCTTCATGGTGTTCCTCCTGATCTTTTCTTTGTACTGGGTGACGTTCTGGCAGATCTTTATTACGCTCCCTTATTACATAACCGACTTCATTGCCAGAAAAGCTCCGTTCGACTTGATCGAATCGATAGACGCATGGTCGATAATCTTTTTGCAGGTCGTCATCAATAGATTGACGAAAAAAATGCCGCCGATTACCGCTATCGTACTGGGATTTTTTGTTTCGTCACTGTGCTGGTTTGTAATAGCGGCACGGCCGAGTATTCCCGGCGTAATTGCTGCCATGGTTGTGTGGTCGCTCGGAGAGATGTCGATGGCGCCGCGTTACTACGAATACATTGCGGATCAAGCTCCGAGAGGGCAGGAGGCGCTCTTCCAGGGTTATGCATTTCTCCCGATTGCGCTCGGATATTTTGCGGGCGGTATTTTCGGAGGACGACTCTATGCATCGCTTGCAAAGCCTGCCATCGGCGAGCCTAACCCGGCGGAGTTTTGGATTGTGTTCGGCATTATCGGGATTATCGGTACTGTGTTGATGGTCGCGTATAATTGGTATCTCACGAGAAAAAAGCGTTCTGAGACTGCGCCGAGTAGTTGAACCATGATCGAGCAGTTTATGATTGGAGCGGGGAAACAAGAAGGCGCATCGGCAAGCTTGCCTTTTGTACGTCGTCACTTTATATTCTGTGAGGTCATTGTCCGCAAGCTGGCTATGGTAAACGCGTCGTAAATTTGTAGCAGAGAATCGGTGAGGTTATTCGCAATCTCACGTGCCACCCGGGTTGTTGTGAGCATCGACGGACGGACCAGGGAGCTCCACTTATATTTGTAGTTTGCTTTAACTTACATATAAGGAGGGAACATGGTACAAGTCAAAGGGTCTGCAGTTAGCGACGCGGTCAAAGCCGTCAAGAATAATTTCGGAGAGCAGGCATATAACACCATCCTCGGAATGTTGAAGGACGAAACGAGGGCAATATTCGAAAAAGGATCCATCATGCAGGTGAGTTGGTATTCTTTGGATGCTTTTGTCGAGTTTCTCGAAATGGATTTGAAAGTGACTGCGCACGGCGACGAGAAAGAGTTAATCAAGCGATCGGAGGCGGTGATCGAGCGGGAGCTAAGCGGGATTTATAAATTGTTCGTGAGATTGGGATCGCCCGGGTTTGTGCTCAATCGAATCATGACTGTCCACCAGACGTATTTTCAAGGAGTGAACGTCGAGGTCTCTGAGCAGACTGCGGGTAGGGCTGTATTAAGGTATACTGGATTTGAAAAACGTCACCGCATAATAGGCTACAGCATCATCGGGTTCTTCCGCAAAGCTTTGGAGATTTCCGGAGCCCAGGATGTCAGGGCCGAATTTACAACCGCAATCGAGGAAGGTAAAGGATTTTGCGAGCTGGTTCTCTGGTGGAGCGGCAAATAGCGGGAAGGCAACTTTGTATTGCCGGTGAATGTTAGTCCATTGTAACGAAGACTTGACTGAGTTGAGAATTGGTGCTGTTTATGGATAAAGAGGATCTATGATTGAAATAAAAGGATCGGTAGTGAACGACACGATCAATTCAGTTAAGAAGCACTACGGACAGGAAGCATACAATACCGTTGTGGGTCTTCTGAAGGGGGTAGCTCGGGAGGTATTTGAAAAAGGACCAATTGCGCCGACAAGTTGGTATCCTCTCGATGCGTTCGTTGAGTTTCTGGAATTGGATCTGAAGGTAACGGCAAATGGGAACGAAGAGGAGTTGATCAAGCGGTCGGAGGTACTGTTCGAGCAGGAGCTGACCGGAATTTATAGAGCGTTTCTGAAATTGGGGACACCTGAATTCGTGTTACGAGTTATCTCCACTGTCAACCGAACATATTTTCGGGGACTGGCTATTGAGGCAAGTCTGCCCGCCGCGGGGAAAGCAGTCCTGAAGTACATAGGATTTGAAAGACGTCATCGGCTCGTCGGCCTCAGCATCATCGGGTTTTACCGCAAGGCTCTGTCGATCTCCGGAGCAAAAGATATAAAAGCGGAGTTCACGACTCCGATCGAAGACGACAAAGGATATTGCGAGTTAGTTCTCAGCTGGACTGCGAAGTAGCAGGAGGTCGTTGGGGGGCAGGTGTTTCTTTGATAGTGCTATGTTATGTGTGATTCGCCCTGGAGCATCATCTTGATTTTCTTGGGGTTGGGATTTAGTATTTTATGAGGAAAATATTAGGAAGATGGGCTCGTGACGCATGGAGGGTGTGACAACCAAGGTGGTAATCCCCAGCGCGGAATAACGGCGAGAGGCAAGGTGCCTTGGAGAACCCATGTATCTCTCAGCGCACTTAAAAATAAGGAGCTACTTTAGTCCATGAAAATCCTCAGGAACATTATCTCGGTGCTGTTAGGGTACCTTGTATATGCGCTGAGTGCGGTCCTTTTATATCAACTCCCGCATATCGATCCTCATGCAAACCCAGCTACCAGATTCTTGATATTTTCTATTTTGTACGGGCTTCTCTTTTCATTCATAGGCGGATTCCTGACCCAGCTCCTGTCAAAATCATCCAACCTGAAAATAAATTACGTACTAGCTTTGATCCTGGCGGGATTTGCTGCAATATCTTATGTCATGACGACGGGAAATCATTATTCACAAATTGCCTCGATATTATTATTTGCACCGAGCTCTCTAATCGGAGGCTGGTACTTTTTGAAAAGAAAACAAGAAAGAAATTGAACTGATGGTCGTTGCAGTTGCGGCCGGGGTTTATATATTTGCATTTTACGAAGCGGGGGAATAAATTCTGCAAAAATTTGGATAGGTAAGAAGAAGCACGAAGCGGAATAATCAAGAGATTCAGAAGCACCAGAAAATATTTGCAGGGAGAGTCGAAATGAAAACAAAGCTATTATTTCTTTTCCTTCTATTATACACGTACTCGTTCGTCGATGCATTAGCTCAGCCGATGCCGCTCGTCTACGATGTTGAGAACACCGGCGCAGACGTTCCGGCACCTTTCATGCCTGCATTCAACCAGCTTCCTATTGTTCAGTCATTGCCGAACCCGTTCGAGTGGGCCGACGGTAGAGGCACCATTTCGTACTACTCCGATTGGCGGGTTCGTCGCGCTGAAATCGGCGACCAGATCCAAAATTATGAGATCGGTGTAAAGCCGCCCCGTCCTGACACCATCACCGCCAGCTACTCGGCCGACACACTCACGGTGAATGTTACTGTGAACGGCCAAACGCTCACGCTGACTTCGCAAGTTGTCCTCCCGTCCGGAACCGGACCTTTCCCGGCAGTGATCGGCATGAATAGTCTCACCGGCAGTCTCCCCGATAGCATATTCGGCAATCGCAATATTGCAGAAATCACATTCAACCATGATCAGGTAACGTCTTACGGCAATCCGAGTAATACGGATCCGTACTTCAGGCTTTACCCAAATCTCAACCTCAGCAATATCGGACAGTACAGCGCGTGGGCATGGGGAGTGAGCCGAATAATTGACGGACTGGAGTTGGTTCAAGATTCACTCCCAATAGATCTGAAACACATAGCAGTCACCGGCTGCTCCTACGCTGGTAAGATGGCACTCTTTGCCGGGGCTTTTGACGAGCGTATTGCGCTTACAATTGCACAGGAGTCTGGTGGTGGCGGCGCTACTTCGTGGCGATATTCTCATACACAGCCTGCCGGCAGCGTGGAAGATATAGATAATACAGATTACAATTGGTTTATGGATTCGATGCACCAATTTGCCGGCAACAATGTTTCATACCTTCCTGAGGACCATCATGAGCTAATGGCAATGTGTGCGCTGCGTGCGTTGTACGTCACGGCAAACCCGGGTTATACATGGCTCTCGAATCCGTCATGCGACGTCTGCAGCAGGGCATGTCAGCAGGTCTATGATGCTTTAGGCATACCGGACAGGTTCGGCTTTTCCATTGTCGGTGGACATGTGCACTGCGACGTTCCACAAAGCCAGATACCGGAGATTGAAGCCTTCGTGGACAAGTTTCTGCTTGGCCGGGATACTGTAAACACGAATATATCTGACAGTCCATATAGTATCGATCTTGTGCCATGGATCACGTGGACTAATCCGACGCTTACTAACGGCACATCTTATTTTGGAAGGACGACTTTAGTCTCGCCTCCTAATCTTCAAACAGGTATGGACACAGCCATTACCTTTCAGTGGAACAAGTCAAGCGACGCTGAAGAGTATTTTATCCAATTATCCAACGGCCTCACATTTGCAAATAATGCCATAATCGATTCGACGGCAGATACAATAGAAACAATCACCGGCATGTCGAAAAGCAAACTATACTATTGGCGTGTGCGGATAAAGAGTGCTCTCGGCCCCGGTCCATGGAGCGATGTCCGGCAGATCACCACGACAGGCCCTTCGCCTGCTAAGCCGGAATTACTTGCAGCCACTCTGGATTCCTCACAATCCGGATACCTCGGATACAGATTCAATTGGAACAAAGTAGGGTGATTATATACTTAATGCACCTGTTTAGGTTTTTTATTTTGAGAATCTTTTTTCTGAACGACTTCAGAAGGTTTAACTGTGAGTAACTTTTTCAACAGCGTTTGGAACTTTTTAAATTCGGATTTGATTTGTGCCATGGATTTCTTTCAAAAAAGTGTGAGTTGTTTAGGTGTATGATGAGCAATCAATTGTCTATACATGATGCGTTTGTTTTGGATGCCGTTAAGCGCAAGGGCAAAACGGTTAGAGTCAGTCGTCTTGCGATTGTTGAAGCGAAAAGTTTGCTCATCAAGGTATCGAAAAAGATGCGAAGGATTACAATATATATAAGTTCCTCTCATCGTTCGCTTGAAAAGGCTCCAGAAATTTTCGATTCCATTTGTGTGAACGTTTCCGTTTACATACGCCGTGGCATGGTCGATAATGCTGTGGATGTATTCTGTTTCCAATCCATTATACGATGCAAAAGCGTCTGTAAATATCTCGGAACCCTTTTCAACTTCTGCGCGGATAATTTTTTGAAGCGTCTTTTTCTTCGCATTACGAGGAGTGGTTATTCGGGCATTCCCGTTTCGTTCAAGCAATCCAACGACAATAGTTTTTCCGACCGAACCGCGCCCGCTAACTTCTCGTTTACCATAGTGCATGTTCCGTGCTTCGCCGCCGAAATATGTCTCGTCTATTTCCACTTCACCGGACAATTTTTCAAACGAACCGGATTTCATTGCTTGGCGGATGCGGTGCAGCATGAACCACGCTGTCTTTTGAGTAACGCCGATTGCTCTGCTAATTTCGCAAGAGCTAATTCCATTTTTAGAATTTGCGATCATCCAAACTACAGAGAACCATTTGTCCAATCCAACGGGAGAAGCCTCAAAAATAGTTCCGGCTTTTACCGAAAATTGTTTTTTGCAGGATTTACATTTCCAAATTTTCCGAGTAGAAATATATGAGTGCTCTTTGCCTTTGCAATGCGGACAAACTATCCCGTTTCCCCACCGAACGGAAACGAGGTAATCGTGTGCAACGGTTTTGTTTGCAAAATAAACGATTGCTTCTTGGAGCGTTTCAGGCTGATTCATGTTTTCACTTTTTAGAAAAATTAATATCAAGGTACATACCAGATGCGTTTGCAATGGCGATGAGTGACGAGAGGGTTAGGTTGTATTTTCCTGACTCTATCTTAGACTCACGTCCACGATCCCAGCCGCATTTGTCGGCAAATGCTTCCTGCGACAGTCCGAGCGACTCGCGGAGCTTTGTGATTTGTTTTCCAAGAATTTCCTGCACTTCGGTTAGTTGTTTTTCTGTTTTAGACATTCAACGCCTCCGCAATTTCGGTGGGCAATTCATCGCGATCAATCTCAATCCATTTTCCCATCAATTCATGTCCGTTGTTCAGTTGCCCCACATAATACACGGTTCGACCGTGGTTCTGATATGCGCCTGGCAGGTATATGGCATGATAGGCGGTGTTTCCAACAATATATGCCGCACCGTCATTCTCGCAGTCATGTTTGAGTTCGGTTTGATCGTCTGTGTCTGGGATAACCCACGTACCGTTACGACTGCCGAACACGGTTGCTGTTATTGGTTTCATCAATTTTTTCATTGCATTTCTCCTGTTTTTGTGATTAGTGATTTACGCCTCGCAGTCATCGCAATGACCACGGCGCGTCGTGTCTCTGTGTTCACCACATTTCGGACAGGTAAATCGAGGCTGATGAATCGCCTGTGGGGCAACAGCAATCACGCGTATCTGTCCAATGCTGTGGTCGTAATAATGGTTCGGGGATTTTTCGCCAGTTTCGACTCCACGTCCGGCGTGGGCTACCAAAAATTGATTCAGTTCCTCAACAGATATTTTGTGATGTTGCGCCGTTTTGATCAACACAGCATCCAATTCCGCACCACTAATTGGATTCCACGTCAGGCCGAGCGATCCGATGAATCCGCTGGTGATTTCATACTGTCTCTCCGTCATTCTCTCATCTCCTGGATCTGTTATGTTGTTGTTAATCATGTATGCAATATAACATACGGTGTATTATAATGCAAGCTTTAGATGAAAAAGTCGGGGTTGTAAGTGGTTGTATTATAATATACTTACAGACAAAATGAAAAATATTTTTATGTGCGAATTTGAACGAAAATCGAAGGTGAGGCAAGTATATAATCACCCAAAGTAGAATACGCCGATCAATATTTATTTCAGATATCTAACGATTCGACATTTGTTCAAGTCAACTCTTCGATTTCAACGTCGGATACGGTCAAGGATTTATTCGGGTTTCTCGAAGGAAAAGAGTACTACTGGGAGGTTCAGGCGAGCAATGTTATAGGTTCAGGCCCGTGGAGCGATGTATCGAGTTTCCATGCAACGGCAGCGGATGTCAGGGAAGAAGGTGGAACACCAAAAGAGTTTTCATTGACTCAGAACTATCCCAACCCATTCAACCCGACTACTAGAATAGAATTTGCGCTGCCTAAATCGGAACTTACAAAATTGACAATCTACGATCTGCTCGGCAGGGAAGTGCAGACACTGATTGACAGAGAATTACAAGCCGGGTATTACGATGTCAATTTTGACGCGAGCAGATTTACGAGTGGAGTTTACCTTTACAGAATCCAGTCGGGAAATTTTACTGAGACAAAGAAACTGCTGTTGTTGAAGTAGAGCTCGGAACATCTACATCGGGATGGTCGTGCATTGCACCGGTAATCTTGCCGGTTCGATAGGCATGCTTATCATGATTCTTGGACGTCCATGATGCAAATTGCATTTTATAAATTGCGAGATGGCGTTTAGGCCATTGCTCGAGAATGAATTTAATAGCGATTTAGGTTGAGGAAGCTATGAAGAAATATTGGATCGAGCTTTTTCTGATTGCGCTGTTATATCCTGGATGCTTAAAATCGACGCAGCCTTCGCAGGATCAATCGGGGAAAACCATTAATGCCACGTATCATCCGAACCAGAAATTTGCGTTTGAGTTGAATCTAAATGCGGATGCAGGATACCAATGGTATTATGTGATCAGCGATTCAGATGTAGCTAAGATTGACAGCGTACATTTCAGACCGTACAGCGGTCGAGCCGATCAAATCGGCGGGCTGACGATAGAGACATTCTATTGCACCGCAATTCGCACCGGAGTTTGCACTTTTGCTTTGAGGGAACTTCGAGGTTGGGAGATCAACATTCCTCCGATTGATTCGATGAGATACGTACTGTTGGTAAGATAATTAATCGCTTGAGGAGTATTTCCTCATCAACACCAAATGAATTATCTTGTTCCTCGTTATAAGGAGGAGTTAGATATGCATTTATCTGAAAAGAAAATACACCTTGCTTTCGAGCGGATGGTGTTTTTCAGCGATGCGGTTTTTGCCATCGCCATCACACTTCTTGTTATTGAAATCAGGATACCGATTCTTCAGCAACCAGCCACCGAGGCGAGATTATGGAATGCTTTTCTTCAGGTTTTCCCTATGATAGTCGGCTTCTTCATATCATTTCTCCTTATAGGGCAGACATGGATCGAACATCATCGGCTGTGCCTTTTTATTGAAGGATACAATTCCGGCCTCTTGTGGAAGAATCTCATTCTGCTGCTGTTCGTTGCATTTCTTCCTCTTGCCACGGCAATTCTGAGCGAATATTATTATCTGAGATTTGCTGCTTGTGTCTACACCGTGGCTTTCGCCGGAATCAGCGTCGCAAAAGCTTTCTTCTGGCGTCACGCAGTGAGGAACAAGCTGATTGGTCCCGGAGTAGATCCAATTCAGGTCACTCGCGCCAGCCGTCGTGTTTGGGCAGCGCCAATTGTATGTTTGTCGTGATCGGCTGTGTAATATCCGCTGTCCCGTTTGCCTATTTTGGTTTTATGTTGATCCCATTGGTTGCATATTTTTTAGATCGAAGCGCCTCGCCCAGATCGGTAAGAGCTTGAGTTTGTGGAAGAACAATAAAACAAAAGAAAGGAAGTCGATGTCATGAAAAATTTTACTGCACGGTGGCAACGCCTGGAGCCATACCTGAAGAGCCTTCTCCGGATCATGGCCGCATTCACGTTTGTGCTTCATGGTACGATGAAGCTGTTTGCCTTTCCCGCGGGGATGGGAAACGGCATTCATCTTTTTTCTCAAGTGGGGCTCGCCGGAGTACTTGAAGCATTCGGCGGCGGCTTGATGTTGATCGGATTATTTACACGCCCCGTGGCGTTTATACTTTCAGGCGAGATGGCAGTGGCATTCTTTCAGGTCCACTTCCCGCGAAGCTTCTGGCCAATAATAAGCGGAGGTGAGCTCGCTATGGTCTATTGTTTCATCTGGCTTTATTTCTCCGCAGCCGGTGCAGGACCATGGAGTGTCGACGCAATATTTAGACGCCCTCGCGACCGGCGGTGACTGCGTTAATCTCGTATGGATCATTGAGAAATACGGAGGTTCAACATGAAAAGCAGTGACATCCAAGCACGCAAACATGCGGCAGCGGAATTTCTCCAACTGGTAATAGCCGGCAAATTCGATGAAGCATACGGAAAGTACGTCGATATGGATGGCAGACACCACAATGTCTTTTTCCAGGCGGGTTTCACAACCCTCAAAAAGGCAATGGCGGAGAATCATGTACAATTTCCCGACAAGAAATTGACAATCAAGAATATTATCGGCGATGATGATCTTGTGGCGGTTCACTCACACCTTATGTTCAAATCCGGAGAGAAGGGAATGGTGGTGGTACACATGTTTCGGTTCAAAGACGATAAGATTGTGGAGATGTGGGATTACGGTCAGGTCATCCCCGACGATTCCCCGAACAAGGACGGGGCATTTTGAACTAACTTCTTTAGTTCCGTGTTCTGATAATATATTGAAGTACTCTTCTATTTTCTTAATTAATCATGGCACGGAATTCATCTGACAACATTCGCAAGTTAATAGACGATCTTTACCGCACGGAATCGCGGAGAGTACTCGCTACGCTGATCCGCCTGCTCGGCGATTTCGAGCTTGCTGAGGATGCAATGCACGAGGCATTCAGCGCGGCCATGGAGCAATGGCAGAAAGATGGCATTCCGAAGAGTCCGCGGGCCTGGCTCGTCTCAGCGGGACGTTTCAAAGCGATTGATCAAATCCGTCGACGGGCAAAATTTGAGACCCCATTCGAACCTTTGGCGGAGCAGCTTGCCGACAGTCTTGGCGTTGACGAGGAATTCGACGACGACAAAATCGAAGACGATCGCTTGAGACTGGTTTTCACGTGCTGCCATCCGGCGCTGTCGCCAGAGGCGAGAGTCGCGCTCACGCTGCGTGAGGTTTGCGGACTTACAACCGAGGAAATCGCGGGTGCCTTCCTCACGACTCCGTCTACAATGGCACAACGAATCGTTCGTGCCAAGTCAAAGATCCGCGAAGCTCGCATTCCGTACAAAGTACCTTCAAGGGATGAACTTCCTGAGAGGCTGGATACAGTTTTGCAGGTCGTTTATTTAATCTTCAATGAAGGATATTCAGCTTCGTCAGGCGACTCGGCCACCCGGGCAGATCTCTCGGATGAAGCAATACGGTTAGCACGGCTTCTACTCACACTTCTCCCTGAAACCGAAGTAAAAGGACTCCTCGCGTTGATGTTGCTCCATGAATCGCGAAGAACCGCGAGAACTTCGCCCTCAGGTGACATTGTTCTTCTGGATGAGCAGGACCGTTCACTCTGGAACCGGGACACGATCAGGGAAGGAGTCGCACTTGTTGAGCAGGCTCTGTCTTCTCCGCCGGTGGGCCCGTATGCCGTTCAGGCTGCGATCGCTGCCGTCCACGCCGAAGCTCAAGATGCATCTTCAACCGACTGGACGGAAATTGTCGAGCTATATGGAATTCTAATGCGGTTAATCCCTTCGCCGGTGGTCGAGCTTAATCGTGCGGTTGCAGTGGCGATGCGCGACGGACCCGAAGCTGGTCTGCGGATTATCGACGACATCCTTATCCGCGGCGAGTTGAAAGATTACCATCTTGCGCATTCAGCACGCGCCGAGCTTTGCAGGAGATTGGGAAAAACGGAGGAAGCTAAGACGTCTTACGAAAGGGCGTTGTCTCTTGCACGACAGGAACCCGAGAAAAGATTTCTTGAAAGACGGCTGAACGAGCTTGACCAATCGGAAGCCCATCATTTCTAATTTCAAAATCGTTCGACATGAAGAGGAGACTGTCATGGAACCAAGATTTGCAGTACTGACGCTAGGCGTTGACGATCTGGAGAGGGCATATAGATTCTATCACGACGGATTGGGATTTCCCTCCAAAGGGATCGTCGGAAAAGAATTTGAACATGGCGAAGTGGCATTCTTCGATATGAAGAACGGAACGATACTCGCAATCTATTCCAGGAGAGATCTTGCCTGGGACGCGGACGTTCCGGTTGGCCATAGATCTTCCACCGAATTCTCGATCGGCTACAATGTGAGAGATACAGCCGAGGTCGAGTCGGTGCTGGATCTGGCAAAAAGGGCCGGAGCGAAGATTGTCAAACCTGCTGAGAAAGCATTTTGGGGTGGTTACCATGGATACTTCGAAGATCCAGACGGACACCTGTGGGAAATATTGTGGAGCCAGCAATTGATTCCGGAGAATTAAAATTATAGAGAACAGAGCTACATTCACTACGTGTAAACTTGTAAGGAGAATAACATGAAGTATATTTGTCTTGTTTACGGAGAAGAAGCAAAGATCGCCGCCATGAACGACGATGAATGCATGGAATATGATGCGGCGATAAGGAGAAGCGGACAGTGCTTCTCATCTGAGGCGCTACAACGGATAAGCACCGCAAAAACTGTAAGAGTTCGGGATGGCAGGGTTTCTATTGTGGACGGACCTTTTGCGGAAACAAAGGAGGCACTTGCAGGCTTCTATCTCATCGATGCATCCAGCATGGATGAAGCGATTGAAGTTGCATCTAAGATTCCGCCGGCACAGGTCGGTTGCATTGAGGTACGGCCGGTGAGAGAGCTGGTTAATACACGCGGTGAGCGAAGGCAAATCGAACAACCGCGAGACTTGTTTGACTGAATTAGTCTGTTCGCAGTAGATTTCGCACAACGATAGAAAAAATGTCTATCTGCAGCAATTCACCGTGGGAAGAGGATCTTCAAACCCAGAAATCACGAAAATCCTGAGAGCGAGTGCTTGATCGCGTCTGTCCATTTTCTTTTGCTCGCCCAAAAGATAAGGAATCGTATAAATACAGGTATGAAGATGAGGAAACTCCAATCTTTCTGCACTACAACAATTAAGCGAACCGAAAGTGAGCGCCTTGCGCCATCCCGCATCAATAAAAAGACTATTATGTCGGAGCGGGAAAAAGGGCGCCCCGCGAAAATGGTCCCGATATTTAATCGGGAACATTCCGTCCCCCGTACTGGAGGCGATTTTGATATACTGCGGTTCACTTCTCACTGAGGAGACTCCAAAAATCGCCTCTTCAGGTAACCTGAGAGTTTCTATATGAGGGGGACGAAACTCCATTTTCGCAGGGGATGGCTGTTATCGAGTCGTTTTATTGTTAATTCCTGTTTGATTTCACTCCTGCCGAGTTAGGAGGTTGAAGCATTAATTTATCCGATATCGCCGGTCTTCGTCTTTTTAACCAACAAATTACTGCCTCGAAATTAATGACTGCGAAAGAAATCGTGAGCTGGATGGGTGCAATTCAGGCCCAGGATTATTCGATGGCAAAGTGGGCTATCGGGATTCGACTCCCGGACTCGACAGACGAGCTGATCGCAGCGGCTATCAATGAAGGCGAAATCCTCCGCACACATTTGATGCGCCCGACATGGCACTTTGTTTCCTCGGATGATATTTACTGGATGCTTGAACTCACTGCTCCTCATATCATAGCATCGATGAAATTCAGAGAGAAGTGGCTGGGACTTACCGGAGCTATTATTGCGAAAAGTAATCGCGTGATAGAAAAAGCGCTGAGCCCCGATGAACATTTAACTCGTGAGGAACTTATCGCGGAACTCAACAAGGCAAGGATCGTGACCGGCGGATTTAGAGGATCTCATCTTATAATGCGAGCGGAGTGGGAAGGGCTGATTTGCTCCGGGAGGATGAAAGGGATTAAACAGACCTACGCGCTTCTGGAGAAAAGAGTCGCAAAGCGCAAACACGTGAGCCGGGAAGATTCCCTGAAAGAACTCGCCCGGAAATATTTTTCGAGCCATGGTCCGGCGACTCTTCATGATTTCGCCCGCTGGTCCGGGCTGTCGATGAACGACTCAAAGAATGCGCTGGAAATGATCAAATCGAAATTCGTTTCAGAGGTCGCAGATGGAAACACGTACTGGTTGCCAGATTCTCTCGCAGTGCCGAATCACGAATCGATACCGAACGCACCTTCCCGCATAGGAGCACTGCGGGACATGCCTTTGTCCCCCTCTCTTTTCGGAAAGAGAGGGGGAAAACCCGCTTTGCGGGATGGGGGTGAGTCAGAATATTGCTGGCAACATCTGCGTAAACAAAACTCCGTTTTTCTCCTCCCTGCTTTCGATGAATTCCTCGTCGGCTACAAGGACAGGAGCGCATCTCTCTATCGCAGCATCGAGAAGAAATTGATTTCAGAGAATCGTTTGTTCAGACCGGCAATTGTGATCAACGGACAGGTGACAGGATTATGGAAGCGAAAGATCGCTGACGGTGAGCTCATCATCGAGACAGGATTATTTCGCGCGCACACTAAAAAAGAAAAAGATGTAATTCGACAGGCAAGCATGCAATTCGGGAAGTTTTTGGATGCGAAAAACGTCGTCTGCAGGATTTGAGCAGTGTATAATGCAGAGTATTTGATAGACAAGTTGCCGGAGCGAAGAGGTAAGAAATAGAACGTCATAAATCAAAAATCATGAGAGGTCTGCTCCCCTAGATTTACTTTTGATTTTTACTTGACATTTACTCCATGGCTTATTAAAATTTAGACGAAGATATTGCCAGAGGGCAGAAAAAAGCAGGGAGCCCAAAGCACGAAGATTCACCTTACGATTGTTTCAGCTTGAAGCTGAGTAGTTTTGAAAGCTTGTCCCC